>CANCOG010000134.1 GCA_947379685.1 Flavipsychrobacter stenotrophus
GGGAATGTGCTAAAAGGTTCTGGCATAGTAAAGAAGATCAATGAAAAGGTACAAACAGTGTATCAGCGCAACATGGAAATTAGGCGTTCCATAATTTCAATAATGATCTTCGGCTGGTTTGGAGTATTGCCACAACAGGCGTACCTGCATCACTGTGTAAACATAAATTGGTCTGTTAATCCAGCCACTCTGCCATTAGAGTTAATAGCAATATTCTTATGGAATGAATTACATTTCTATTTCTGCCACAGGTTATTACATATAAAATGGTTGTTCAAACATATACATTATGCCCACCACGATTCGCACATCCCAACTCCTTGGTCGGCTTATAGTTTTCATTGGTTTGAGGCAACATTGCTGAGTACCGTAATGATAACAGCCATGTTCATGTATACATTTTCCTATGTAGCTATTCTCTTTTTGCCCTTCATCAGCCTCGTGCTGAATGTACTTGGCCATTGGGACTACGATCTTTTTCCTCGCAAGAACAATGATTTTTTGCTGCGTTTCAGTTACCGGCACAGCATGCACCACAAGCGGGTGAAAGGTAATTATGGCTTCTTCCTGCCTTGGATAGACAACCTGTTTCATACAAATCTGAAAGAAAATAAAGATAACAGCAAGCAAGTACAGAACTAACAAACACCGGTTTCAACTACATAAACATTATATATGAGCACAAAAGTTTTTATCACGGCCGCAGGCAAGCATTTACCCGGAGCCCCGGTAACCAATGACGAAATGGAAGCCAGATTAGGCTTGATATGCGATCGGCCGTCGCGTATGCGTGCAAAAATGCTGCAACAAAACGGTATACTTACCCGCTATTATGCCATTGATGAAAACCAGAAAAGCACCACTACAAACAGTGCTATGACCGCCAGTGCAATCGAAGACTGCCTGCAACATGCCTCTGTTCATAAAAAAGATATTGACTTTATTGCAGCTGCCACTACCCAGGGCGACCTGCCCGTTCCTGGTTTTGCCAGCATGGTGCATGCCGATTCTGGAATTGGGACATGTGAAATAGCCACCTTGCACGGTGTGTGCGCCAGTTCTATGATGGCCATTAAAAATGCATATATGCAGGTAAAGGGCGAAGGCAAGAAAAATGCCATTGCCTGCGCCGGCGAAATGCCCAGCCGGATATTCAAATCGAAACACTTTGAACAGCAACACAAGGTAAAAGAGGCGCAAGACATACCCCTGGAAACAGATTTTCTCCGATGGATGCTTTCTGATGGCGCAGGCGCCCTGTTATTGCAGCAGCAACCTCACCCTACCCGCCCATCTTTGCAAATAGAATGGATAGATATAAAATCGCACGCCCACTTGTTTGATGTATGCATGTACGCAGGTATGAACAAAGAAAGAGATGGCCACATGGGTAAAACCTGGCTGGAATATGATAATTTCACTGCAGCTGATGCCGATGGCGCCGTTAACCTAAAACAAGACATTAAACTGATCAACAATATAGTAAAGCTCGGTGTCGATGGCTTTTTTGAACTCATAAACAGTGGAATATTGGCCGCTGAATCCATTGATTACCTGGTTTGTCACTATTCATCGCATTATTTCAAGGGAGAAATATTGAAGCTGATGGAAAAAGGCGGTTGTGTGATACCGGAGGAAAAATGGTTTACCAATCTTTATACAAAAGGAAATACCGGTTCTGCGTCCATATTTATTATGCTGGAAGAATTAATGAACGACAAAAACCTAATACCCGGTCAAAAGATCTTGTGCATGGTACCAGAAAGCGGTCGCTTCCTCACTTCATTTATGTATCTCACAGTAGTGGCTCCGGCGAATACAGTTTCTAAATTCCAGATCGAAAAGCGGGAAGCAAAAGCACCTCACATTGCAATAAACGACAATGAAACCCAGCAATGGCTGGTAAGGCAGCTTACCCAGGTATGGATAAATTTTGAAGCCCAACTAAATAATGTGCCAATAGTGGACAAGATCAACCGCGGCAACCTTACCATAGAAGACTATAAGGAACTATTATACAACCTTCGCCAGCAAGTAATTGACGGATCGCAATGGATTGCCAGGGCAGCATCTAATGTAAGTATTGAGTATTTTGATGCACGGTCTTCCTTTATTGGTCATGCCCGCGACGAGCACCGTGATTACCAGATGCTGGAACGTAACTATGTTTCTGTTGGCGGTACAATGGAAGAAATCAGAGGAGGGCAAAAGAATATTGGTAGTGAAGCACTATCAGCTTATATGTTCCAGAGGGCAAGCCAGCCGAACCCGTTCGATCTGCTGGGAGGCATGTTCATTATTGAAGGATTAGGGAATCGGATGGCGGGCTATTGGGGAAGGGCAATTAAAGACCATCTTGGGCTCACCAATGACCAGGTATCATTTTTGATATACCATGAAACCAGCGATAGCAACGACAACCATTTTGAACGTTTTGAAAAAGCAATACAATCTGAGTTACTCACAATGAACATCGCCCAAAAAATAGTAAAAACAGCCAAAGTAACCGCAAGATTGTACTTGTTACAATTGAGTGAAATTGGCAATTTCTAATTGACCATTTCCTTTAACTGCCAAACCTGCATATAACTTTGAACATTACAATTAAAAGACAATGAATCCAGTAGAATATTTTGAACAACTGCCGCACGACCCCAATGATCCCAACCCATGGCAGGCATTGTTTTTCGATAAGAGTATTCCGTTTGATGACAAGGCAAAAGCTGCATTCCTATACGATCAGGGTTCCAGGTCCAGGCAATATGTGTTACCACTCGTGAGGCCATTGGCTCGTCTGTTCATTATTCTCATCCAGGTTATTAAAATATTTACCCCCCGAAAGCTATCCTCACCTAAGCTATTGCATCGCATCTTATTCTATGCAATGAAATATTTTATTACGCCTGAAGCCAACTACCTTATTTTTCGCCACTTCAATCTGGGGTCTGAAATATTACAGGTGATCAGGGACAATGTACCGGGAGTGCAGGTACAAATGAATCCATTAAAACCTGTGCGGTTTGCAGATGTAAAAAACAACTTATTCCTCCTGCACGACCTCAACCTGTTCAACTTTATCATCAGACTAAACAAAGAACTCAAGGAAAAAAACATAACAATAAAGCCTATCCCAAGGAATGAACTGAAACTCGATGCCGTTTCTACAGATGGGTTTCAATTTCAGAAATTCCGCAATGGTTGGACAAATGTTTTTGACCTTTCATCTGCAATCGAGATTTTCACACCCATATACCAGTTATTTTTAACTGATAATGATTTTTGGCGTGCGTCCAACTCGTTACAATTCGACGAAACCATTGGAATTTACCTGGCTACTATTCTAAACACTCCCGAAAATCTGATGGTGGTAAACAACAAACACCCCATGATACCCATGCCTACCCTGGCGGCAGGTTATAGGCTAACGCTTCATGGGCTTTCTACTGAAATTGCCCATGGATTGCTGGTTAAAATAAAAAAGGAACAATCAGAGAATCTGGAAATGCAAAAATAAAGGTCAAAATAAAAGCAAATCAGAATGACATTTTAATAGAAACAACCGTCCATTGTCCGTCCTCTTCTTGTACTTCTTCCATCTTAAATTCTATCTTTTTACCCAGCATTATACTCATCTGCTGTATTCGATCCTGAATGTTTTTTAGTCCGAACGACTCGTGAAGGGTGTTTGCCTTTTTTGCTGAGGCGCTCAATCCTACCCCGTTGTCCTTTACTTCAATGTGCAATACGTCGCCCACCTCATATACGTTCAGTTTTATCCAGCTATCGGGTGACTGACGGGGGAATATGCCATGTTTTATGGAGTTTTCTACCAGGGGTTGAATGAAAAGCGGTGGCACCATAATAATCGCAGTGTCTACGTCATCATCAACATTAACGGAATAGTTCATTAATTCCTTAAATCTTAGTTTTTCCAGTGCCATATAGTTGGCTACCAGGTCAATTTCTTTCTGCAACGGAATCATTTCTTTTGATACGTTGTGCATGTTTTGCCGCACCAGGTCGGCGAAAATGCGCAAGTATTCGTTGGCCGCCAGCTTGTCATTCCGGTTTACAAGTCCCTGAACATTATTGAGTGTATTAAAGATAAAATGTGGGTTCATGAGCGCATTCAGGGCTTTATATTCTGATTTCATGAACCTGATCTTGATCTCGTTCTCCTTTTCAGCTTTTTTAATGACCCAAAGTATACGGTAACGCACGGCAAGTATTACCAAACCAGCCCCAACGCAAACACAAATAGAAATAAACCACCAAGTTGCCCAAAATGGTGGCAAAATCTCCAAAACAAACTCAATTGGTGGGCAAAACTCGCTGGAAATACTCTTTGCCTTTACCTTTATAGTATAAGTTCCATAATGAGGTGTTGCAAGATTGATCTCTTCACCATTGATGCTTTGCCAGTTATCAGTCTCAGTGTTTGATGATGAGTATTCATAGGTAAGTGACTTACCAGCAAATGACAGCGTCAAGAAAGAAATCGATATATTCTTAGATCCCTGATACGCCACCTGCAATCGGTCCTTCATCCAGAATCGACGATTGCCATATTTCAGGAATGTATAGAATAACTCTGGTGCACGAGGCTTTTGTAACAAATTCTCAATGTCAATTTTTGTAATAGCTCCGTTAAGAAAAAAGTAACAGTTCTTGTTGTCGCTGGAGACTGACTCAGCCCTCAACGGAATAAACGGGCTCTCAATAACTGTAATCGAATACTTGGTTTTGGAACCCGGAGGATTTATGGTGAATAACCGATATAAATTATTGGTTGTGATCAGCATATGAATGCTGTCCAACTTGTAAAATCTATCCCAGATGCAACTGTGCTTCTTGATTGTGTCAAAAACAATCTTCCCACTAATCTCACTGCAAACAAGCAATCGGTTGTCTACATCGGTATGCCCGATCAGGTATTTATCAAAGAATTCAAATTTTTTAAACGTAATATCTTTGAATTGTTTTTGTATAGCTGCTTTATTATCAGTCAATTTATATACACCCTTCCTAGTTGACAACCATACCTCATTTTCATTAGACTTAGCGAATGCAAAAATACGTTCGCCATCATCTATTTCTAATTTACCAGTTGTATCGAACTTACTGGAATTCAAAAAGTCAGCAATCTTAATAGAAAAAACTTTCTTGATCGTCCTGATATATAGCTTGTCCCCTACATCAACAATTGACTTCACTATTTCACCTCCAACCAATGGCTTCGGGCCAACACTCACTTTCGGACTGTTCGTCAAATCATCAACCGTGTAAATGCCATTTAAAAAATAATTCAGGTACTTATACTTAACGTTAGACGGGTCTCTCAAAACTAAAAACCCGTGACTTGACCCAGATTCAAGTTTATCAGACTTATATCTATTGCAGTTAAAGAGGCAATTAGTTCCATCCTTTTTCATTTGAAACAGACAGTTCTCTGAATTGGTAAAAAACAAATTGTGGTCATCGGCATATGTATACCATGCTTCCCCCTTATATACATTCTGATAAATACTCGTATGTATATACCTGCTATCTAAAAGATAAACCCCGTCTACCAAGGAGCCGATCCAGTAGTTCTTCATAATATCCTGAGTAATAGACGAAGCCCTTACACTGTTCAAGATGTGCGTATTTTCCCCAATATATACGCCACTATCTGTATTCATGAACATTTTATTGTCATGATCAAAATAAACCGAGTGGGTCTTTATATTATCGTTTTTATGCACGCAATTATAAACAGGTTTCATGTCCCTGGTAAATATGCTGCTTCCATTTAATATATACTTTTGATCCTGAGCATTTACAATTCTCCACTCACCATTTCTTGCAGCGCCCCCAATATTACTAATTAGTTTACTGCTTAGTATCCTGTGATTGGTGTCAACTACGACAATACTATCTAAATGGATGAAAGAATATGTACTTCCAGAAAGCTTGGATTGATAAAAGTAGCCTGCTTTATCGCGAGGGCGGGGCAAATCTACCACGGCTACTTTCTCCTTATTAATGTTTATAAATTTATCAGGGTTTGCAAAAAGAAAAGTAACACTGCTATCCTTTTCCAGTATTATATGATTGATCTGTGAACTTTTTACCGGGAGTGTCAAAAATGGGGCCTTGTGTGCATTAAAAAAGCGCCCGTCTTTATAAAAGGACAATTCTCCATTATAAGAAGCCAGCCACAAACGCCCGTAATGGTCTTCCTGAAAGAAAAATATTTCATTATCGGGCATTCCATCGGCTGTGGTAAAGGTCTCGAACCTGATACCATTGAACCGGGAAATACCATTTAAAGTAGCAATCCAGATAAACCCTTTTGAATCCCTGTACACACTATAAACGGTGTTACTTGGAAGTCCGTCGTCGATGGTATAATGCAGAATCGGGAAATTCTGCGCGAATATTTGCAGTGGAAATAAAAAAAAGCAAAAACCAATAAGAAAGTTAACTAACCGTCTAGTCATTAAACTCAGGTTTGGTTTGCAAAAATTCAAGCAAACTTGGGAATCGCCTCCTGCTCACAGGAATTGTAATAGAGTAATTCATAATAAGGCTGGATGACTCATCTTTATGAATTTGTTTTATGTGATTGCAATTGATAAGGAATGATTTGTGGATCCTGTAGAACAACTCATGCGGCAATAATTCTTCATAATCAGATATAGCGTAACTGGTTAATATATCTACCACGGCATTGTTTTTCAGGAAAAACACTTTTGAGTATTTACCGCAAGCCTCTACATAGATAATATCCTTAAACAAAACCAGTTCAACACTATTGTTGCCTTTCAGCGATATTCTATTCAGCTTTGCCTTACTTGTAATCTGTTTAGAAATTTCAGAAAAGTCGTTATTGGCCGAATTGAGCATCGTTTTATACCGGATCCTTTCTTTCAATTTCACAACTGCATTAGCAAGTTCTGTAATACTGATGGGCTTAAGAATGTAATCAACAGCATTCAATTTGAAAGCACGAATAGCATATTCATCGTAGGCAGTAACAAAAATGACCTCAAAATTTATTGGAGAGACGCGCTCCAGAAACTGAAATGCATTTTCATTAGGCATTTCAATGTCGAGGAAAACAGCATCAGGATTATGAACAGCCAACTGCCTTTCCGCCTCAGCGGTATTATAAGCAACACCAACTATATTAATATTAGGATCAATGTACTCAAGCAGAATACTTTTTAAATTTCTACATGCTTCAATTTCGTCGTCAACGAGCAATACGCTTAGTGGATTTTCAGAGTTGGCCATATCTTCAGTTTTACCCCTTATTTTAAGTAGCTACAATATAGGAAGGGATGTTGTGAAATACAAATTTTTACTGAAAAATCCAATGATTTTAAGTGCACCTATCCAGTTTTGTCTAATTCTAATTACAATAGCCCTTAATGTATTCTTGCGCCGAAGGGTTTTTCATCTTATTTGCAATTGCAAAATCATAGCAGGCGCTGTCTTTTTGATTGGTTGCCTTACGGTAAATGCCACGGTAGATATACCCCTGAGACCAGGTCGGGTTTATATCTAGGGCTGCGTTAATATCTGTAATGGCCTCCCAGTACTTTTTCTGTTCGCTATACGCAACACTTCTGTTTACGAAACCCATAACATTGTTGGGCATTAATTTTATCTCCTCCGTAAAGTCGCTTATAGCACCATCAATATCGCCTGTTTTGAATTTACAACTACCCCTTAAACTATATGCAACGTAAAAGTCCGAACGAATCTTAAGTACATCTGTAAAATAACCTATGGCCTCTTGATAATTTCCTTGGTTATAAGTCGTCCGTGCTTTTGAAAAGACAGCAACAAATAAGTCCTTTTTTAACTCAATTGCCTTCTCAAGGTCCTTCTTAAACCCTTTTTCATCGCCTATAGCTTCATCGAGACTAGCCCGGTTAAAGTAGGCCAATGCAAAATCTGGTTTCAGCAACAGGGTTTTTGTAAAACATTTATACGCATTCAGGAAATCCCCCTGCATTTGAAGGACACCGCCCAACTCATAGTACGCCTTCCAGTAACCTGTATCTAAAGTTGTAGCTGTTTCATATTCCTTTTTTGCATTGTCAAGGTCACTTGAAAATAAATATTCATTTCCTTTGTTAAAATGCAATTCAGCAGTGTTTTCATGTGACTTACACCCGATCAACCACGATAAAGACAAAAGTGTAATAGATATCTTAAATAAACGGTTCATTATTCTGAAATTTTGAGAAAAGGTAAACCGAAATCAACAATTTCACAACTTTATGTCTCGAAATTGTAGGTTCAGATTCCATGGACTCACGTCTTATTAACCGTCGATTATAAGTGTGCATAAAGCTTTACCGACAAAATCACATCTCACCTGTATATTATGATACAAATTTGCCTTACCTTGCTTAGCAGAAAATTTATAAATGTCAGATAGAAGATCCTTTTTAAAGTTCTCAGTACTTACTTCGGCCCTATTAGCTAGTGGAAAAAACCTCTTTGCGCACTCACACGGTGAACCCAAAATTACAATCCCCAGCTCAAAAGACTCGCCTATTGTTATTTCGACGTGGGATTTCGGTAAAGCTGCAAATGCTGCTGCATGGGAGGTATTAAAAAGAAATGGCAGAGCGCTTGATGCAGTCGAAACTGGCGTAAAAATACCAGAAGCGGACCCAACGAACCAAAGTGTTGGTCTCGGCGGGCGTCCAGACCGCGATGGCCATGTAACGCTTGACGCATGTATAATGGATGAAAAAGGTAATTGTGGCTCCGTTGCGTGCCTGGAGCATATCGTACATCCCATCTCTGTTGCTCGTAATGTAATGGAAAACACTAAGCACGTAATGCTTGTAGGTGAAGGCGCGTTGCAATTTGCACTTGCCAATGGGTTTCATAAAGAAAACCTCCTGACAGCCAAAAGTGAGCAGGAATGGAAAGAATGGCTTAAAGAATCGAAATACGAACCACATAAAAACATTGAGAACGAGCCATATAGAAAGGGAAAAGACGGTAAAGCTGGTGACAAAAATAATCATGACACCATTGGCATGGTTGCATTGGACGCAAACGGAGATCTCAGTGGCGCCTGTACTACAAGCGGAATGGCATATAAAATGCGCGGCCGGGTTGGTGACTCCCCTATTATTGGCGCGGGTTTATTTGTCGATAATGAAGTTGGTGCTGCAACCAGCACCGGAGTTGGCGAAGAGGTGATCCGGATCGTCGGTTCTCACCTCGTAGTTGAATTAATGCGCCAGGGCTTGAACCCCGAACAAGCCTGCAAGAAAGCCGTTGAACGAATTGCTGCAAGAAGTACACCTGAAAAACTAAAAGATACCCAGGTGGGCTTCCTGGCATTAAATAAGAAGGGGGAGTTTGGCGGATTTGCATTGCAAACGGGATTTTCATTCGCCGTAAAAAACGGTAATGAAGAAAAAGTATACGAAGCAAAGAGTCTATTTAATTAATCGTTGGTTATCAACCAAATTTGGACCTTGACTAAACAGATACTAGAAGTATGTGCCTATAATATTCAATCTTGCCTGATTGCGGAAGCGGCAGGTGGAAGCCGTATTGAGTTATGCGCCAATCCTACAGAGGGAGGAGTGACACCTTCAATCGGAACAATTGAGCTTGTGGTTGAAAAGGTGAGTATACCTTCTTACATTATGATTCGCCCGCGGGGTGGAAACTTCGTATATGATGCCAATGAACTTGCGGTAATGGAACGTGACATTGTAGCTTGCAAAAAACTCGGATGCCCGGGCATAGTGCTTGGCTTGCTTACAGTTGAGAATAAAGTCGATATTGAAAATACAAGGCGATTAGTAGAACTTGCCGGTCCCATGAGTGTTACGTTCCATAAAGCCTTTGATAGAGTTTCTGACCCTTTCGAAGCACTTGAGTCCGTCATAGCTACAGGTTGTAACCGAATCCTTACATCCGGACTACTCGCGACTGCGCTTGATGGTGCACAAGTACTTAAAAAATTGACGGAACAGGCTGCTGGCAGAATAATCATTATGCCCGGTGGGGGCGTAAGAAGCTGTAACATAGAGCAACTGGCACAAGTTACTGGCGCTGTTGAATTTCATAGCTCATGTATCCTTGACCGAAATTCGCAAATTGCTGATTCAAATGAAATCAGTGCCATTATAGATAATTTGAAATCAACGCTTTTAGCTAGTTCCGTCACTGTATAAATTTATCTGGTCGTTTACATGAGTCAATATCTACTAAATTGTTTAGTATTTACTAAAGCCCCCAAACAGAACTGGGCAGCAAATCCTGATGGCTGACTGAAGCAATAATATATACACAGTGCCGGCTTGTATTTTAAAAAGATTTTGTAGTATTGCGATGCTATAATTTAATTTCTGTGTTTCATGTAAGCAGCTATGTTATATAAACGATTTATACTACTCCTTGTCTCTGTTTTTGGCCTCACTATCTTTTTTAAAACTGAGTGCTACACCCACTGGATAGACACATTCATATTAAACCCCGCTACTCCAATCTCAGACCAGTTCGACAAAACTAATGTTGAAGAAAGGAGAGCATACCGTTTTGGGAATGTATATTCGCTATGCCAGTATATGAAAAAGACGCTGGACACCACAAAATTCAAAAATGGTGAACCCATCATATTATTGCCACCAAATGACTATTTGAGAGAAAAAGGCATTCC
>CANCOG010000135.1 GCA_947379685.1 Flavipsychrobacter stenotrophus
TACATACAAATAGATTCCACTGTTGTTGACTGCAACATCACTAAATGCTTCGTTGGAAGAATCAATCAACCGGTGATCAAGATAAAGTTTATATAAACCATTCTTGAAGGTACTATACAACACATGCCCATTATCGCTGAAAGCACAAAGCCATCGCTGCTTCAGGGAGTCGGTGACATTCACCATGCTGTCGTTAATGTACAAATAGCTTTTCGCGCCAACACACAGTTCCATGGCTACATTATCGCGGCCAAACTCCAATACCTCCCTTATTTTTCCTGCATAAGGGCCATATATCTTCGTTCCGTTCTTGTTTTTATAATAGATCTTCTTGTGGGTCGTGTCCGAAAAAAAAGCATCCGAAATCAGCCCTTTATACGGCACTATTGATATGCCAGAACCTACAAATACCGGACTATGCTTTTTCTTGTTGGTGATCATAGCAAATTTATCGCCCCTGCCTTTCAGCAGTGTCTCAAAATAATAATTGCCGGCACTATCGAAACAAGTCCGGAATGCCTTGAGCATTAATGAATCACCTGGGTCTTTTACAATTAACCGCTCTTCAAGTTGCTGGGCAAACCCTGGTGCAGAAGAGCAGAACATGATAAACAGTAAAATTCCGTATTTGTATATTACCCGCATAGTTGGATAAAAATATTAAAATTGAGTACATTAATCGTCGTGCGAACTGAAAAAAAAATCGCCTTTTCTCTAAATATCCTTTTTAGCATTCTTCCTTATCTCTGCCAATTCCCGCTCCAATTGCTCAATTGCTTTGTCTTTTTCCTCAAGTGCTTTCTTTTGCGTCTCCAGGTCTTTCTTTTGTGCCTCCAAGTCTTTCTTTTGTGTCTCGAGGTCTTTAATATTAGTGTCAATTGTACTTCTGAGATTTTCCATATCATCTCTGTTAAGGTTTATCACCCTCCAGGCTTCAATTTCATCCTCAATTTCCTTTCGTTCCTCAGGAGTTGCTCCAGCCAGATTGAGTATTTCAACCATATTTTTTATCGCAGGATCATCAATTTCATACTTGTATTCCTTGATAGTACCGTTTACATCAATAAAGTAGCGTTGCTCAAAAATGCTCAGCAATTTCTCTAATCGTGTATTTGTTTTACTATCAATTCTAGGCGTCTGTACAATATAGGAATCGTGAGTAAGATTCTCAATAAAATCGCTCTTTCTATCAATTACCAAATGGGTAAGAAGGTCAATATATTGCCTAGAAATTTTTACAGCTGGCGACTCAATAAACGGCAATCGGAACCCCAAAAGGTAAATAGTAACAATAGGCAAGGCCATTTTCTTCTTGCCCTGTTCTGTTTCTACCTCATCTTCCTTCTTATACTGTTCTGCAAGGTAATTCCTGAACCGCATTAGGTCAACCGAATGATGCGCCTTCTGAACTTCTATAAGCACTTTCTTAATATCACCCGTACTCGTCCGCACAGTTGCTATATAATCTAGCCTGTACACCGTGAGCATCCTGGTAAATTCCTCCAGCTCTTGTTCCTTTGTCAATATAGCCTTGGTAAATTCCTGAGGCTTTACCTCAAGTTCTTCTATTGTTTCTTCCAGTAAAGTTTCAATAAAATATTTAGCAGAACTCTTGTTTTCCATGAGCCGCTTAAATACTACATCATAAATGGGATTCGCAATAACCATTACTCAAAGCTTTTTCAACAAACACAAAGTATTTTAGAAACCTTCACTGCCCTATAAAAAAAGTGGCGGGTAAAAACCGCCACTAAATATTGTAGTGTATAAAAACCAGTGTCACTAGTGCCCCGGAGGCGGTGCCGCTGGACCTTCATCGAGGTTCTTCCAGGCTGGCACAAAAGTCTTCTTATAATCTTCCCATTTTTGGCCTTTATA
Organism: Flavipsychrobacter stenotrophus; assembly: GCA_947379685.1. Classification (GTDB taxonomy): domain Bacteria; phylum Bacteroidota; class Bacteroidia; order Chitinophagales; family Chitinophagaceae; genus Flavipsychrobacter; species Flavipsychrobacter stenotropha_B. The sequence goes on from CANCOG010000135.1 coordinate 1,879, forward strand.
AATATTACCGCCAAAATACTTCACTATTGCTTCAAAATCAGGTACCGCGAGGTAACCGGCAATAGGCTGCGGGTTCTGGTAACGCTCTTCCATTATGATACTTGTTGGGTAAGAAAGCGCTCCGCGCATCAAATCAGCAGCAAGTGTATTGGCTCTTTTTGCAGGGTCGAAGAAATACTCCTTGCCCATAAAACGGAAAGTATCCTTACGCTCCGCATTGAAACGAACGCAATAAAAATTTTCGTTCATGTACTTGATCACATCGGGATTGCTAAAGGTAGAAGCTTCCATTTTCTTACACCATCCGCACCAGTCAGTATACATATCCATATATACTTTCTTCGGATTAGCCTTCATTTTTACCTGAAGGTCGTCCATACTAAGCCAATTAATACCGGCTTCTTTAGCCGGACCAGGAGTTATTTTCTTTTCAGCCATCGCAGCGCCGCAGAACATCAGTAAGGCAGTCGCTAAAATAATAATGCGTTTCATCGTAGTTTAATTTCGGAAAACGAATTTACAATTAATCCATGTAGTTTTGCTTATTGCCAAAAAAATTATGATAAAAATAGCAGTTGCGGTTACAGGAGCAAGTGGTTCAATTTACGCTAAGGTATTGCTGGAGCGGTTACAACTGCTTAAAGAACAAGTTAGTGAGGTAAGTATCGTGTGGAGCGATAATGCCCGTTTTGTTTGGCAGCACGAGCTGGGCAACGACGATTTTAAGTCAATTCCGTTCAAGGTGTGGGAGAAGAACGACTTTCTGGCGCCGTTTGCGTCGGGTAGTTCCTCTTACAGTGCACTGATCATTTGTCCGTGCAGCATGGGCACCCTGGGGCGGATAGCCGGAGGAATCAGTAATGACCTCGTCACAAGGGCGGCCGACGTAATGCTGAAAGAAAGACGAAAGCTGATATGTGTGGTGCGCGAAACACCCTACAATCTGATTCACCTGAAGAATATGATGACCGTAACCGAAGCAGGAGGAATAATTTGCCCAGCCACTCCGTCGTTTTACAGCAACCCATCCACTGCCGATGAAATTGCCTACACAGTGATACAACGTGTGTTGCAGTTGGCAGGAGTAGACACTGGCGGCTATAAATGGGGAGAAGGGCCGGATGTACCTAAGGAAGCATAACTTGCAGAAGAATGCCATTTACCGGGAACCAACATTTACAAAAATAGTATACTAACAATATGCAATATTCACAGTCAATACAACGCCTGAGAAACATACTTGATGAATTAAGGACCGAATGCCCGTGGGACAGGAAACAAACGATCCATTCCCTGAGCAGGCAAACCCTGGAGGAAGTATACGAACTCACCGACGCTATAGCCAACGAAGACTGGAAAGGCTTGAAGGAGGAACTGGGCGATATGTTGCTGCACATTCTGTTCTACAGCAAAATAGGTAGCGAGCAAGAGCAATTTACGCTGGAAGATGTAATAGAGGGTGTGTGCAATAAACTCATTAACAGGCACCCGCACATTTATGGCAACGTAAAGGTGGAAAATGAAGAACAGGTAAAGCAAAACTGGGAGAAAATTAAGCAGAGCGAAGGCAAAAAATCCATACTCAGTGGTGTACCACCTTCCATGCCTGCCCTTATTAAAGCTCTGAGGCTACAGGAAAAAACCAAGACAGTAGGCTTCGAATGGGAAAATGCAGGCCAGGTCAGGGACAAGGTAGAAGAAGAAATGCAGGAACTGTATGAGGCGGTAGCCACCGGCAATCAGGAGGAAGTAGAAGGAGAATTTGGCGACGTATTTTTTGCCCTGATCAATTACGCCCGCTTCATCAATATTGACCCGGAACGCGCCCTGGAGAAAACCAATAAAAAATTCATTCGTCGTTTTCAACGGGTCGAGGAGATGGCCGCTGAAGAAGGTAAATCCCTGCATGATATGACCCTTTGGGAAATGGACGCGCTGTGGAATAAAGTTAAAACTGAGGAATAATACATGTTCAAACGGTATCCTTACTGGGGCTGGCTGGGCTTGAGCCTGGCACTCTGGTGCATCAATATTGTCCACTTTCATGCGCACCGGCAAGAAATGCTGCCGGTGGAAATGGCAAATATTGTCAATAAGGACCTCAACCAACGCGAAGAAGTCTTTGATCAGTTCTTCGAAGAAAAGGATCTTTTGCGCAGGATGTTCACCGACTCTCTTACAGAAAAGGAGGAGCAACGTGTAAATGCACTCCCGTTCTACATTTATGGCTACGACCACGACACACTGCAATTCTGGAACAACAACTCAGTGATAGGTGTTAATACAGACTCCATTTCACCTGGTATAAGTATCCGCAAAAACCAGAAGGGCGTTTTTATTCGCAGGGTGGTTAACCTTAGTTCAAAAGACGGGCAAAAACGACTGATCGTCCTTTATCCTTTACTCATATCCTATCCGCTTGAAAACGATTACCTGCATGCCCGTTTCATGGCATCAGAACACATTCCGGTAAAAACCAGGATAGTTGCTGCACCTACAGGCGGTCATGATGAGTACCGGCTGGCAATGAAGGGAAATACCACCGTAGGCTACCTGGACTTCAACCAAAATGATATTCAAAAATGGTCGCCCGATACCCTGCTTATTATCATGCTCCTGATGGCCGCGTTAACGACCATAGCGTGGCTCCAGCACATGGCTATTCACCTTACCCGCGGAAAACCGAGAGTTTTTGCATTCCTCATAATAGCTGCATTGATCGCCACCACAAGAGCAGGACTATACGTTTATGGCCTACCCTTTCACCTGGATACCCTAACTCTTTTTTCACCACGACTATATGCATCCAGCATTTACCTTTCTTCCCTGGGCGACCTGTTCATAAACATACTCCTCGCACTTTGGCTGATCACGTTCATAGCCAGGCACACCCACTACAAACGCTACCTTAAGCGGATAAAAAACGAGTCAGCAAAAAAGGTAGTGGCTGTTGCCCTTATGTTTGCCCTCATCATTTATGTTGTGTTCTTTCTCGGCATCATTCGCAGCCTCATCCTCGACTCCAGCATATCGTTCGATGTAACGCACTTCTATGCAATCAACATCTATACAGTTTTTGGCCTATTGGCTATAATTTCCATTACAGCAATTTCCTGCATGATCGTTTACATGATCAATGTGCAGCTAACAATTCTGGTACCCGGCCGATGGATGAGATATCTACTAATTCTGGCCTGCTCTCTTTTGCTCTTGCTCATTACCAGCCAATTGCAGAATAGCTATTACTGGTATTTGTCGATCTGCCTGATTGTTTTCATGTTTCTATTAGACATTCCTTCATTTCCGCTCGTCTCAAAATTATTTGAGCCGCACATGATCATCTGGGCGCTTATCATTTGCAGTTTTTGTACAGGCATTATCCGCTACTTCAATGAACTGAAAGAACAAACTGCCCGCACCGCATATGTAGAGCAGCACCTGTCGCCTGAAAATGACAACTTCATCGAATCTACCTTCGACTCTACAGCCAAAAAAATAGAACGGGATGCTCAGCTCAAGAGCTTCTTTTACAAACCCGGAGCTACTGCCAGAAAGGCTATCAATCAGCATTTCGATAACCAATACCTTACAGGCGGCGGAGTAAATAAGTACCAGGTTAAAGTCTATCTATTCGACGCAGAATTTAAAGGACTCTACAACAAAGACACAACCAGCTACAGTACACTGGTGAATGAAAAAACTGAATCGGCAGGAACTGAATCAGCCTATCTCTTTTATAAAGAATCCATCCTCGACCGGCACTACTATCTATCGTACATACAAGTTTATAACGACACAATAAACAACGTGATCGGGTATGTCATCATAGATCTCGATCTCAAAAAATCGACTACGGAAACGGTATACCCTGAGCTACTGCAGCCTATGCCCAACAAAGCCGCTACAGGCGATAATGAATACGCATCGGCTGTGTATATTAATGGCAAGCTTGTCACCCAAACCAACGATTACGCTTTTCCGGTAAACCTCAAATATGACACGCTGAAAGAACAACAATACTATTTTGCAACCAATGAAGGAATATCGACGCTCTATTACAAAATAAGTGACAAGCGCACCGCCGTGGTAGTTCACAACCATAGCGAACTGATTGAAGCCGTAACTCTCTTTTCGTACCTCTTCGGCATCCAGATCGTCATTGCGCTCATCATCTTCTTCTACCAACTTTATCTCTCCAATTTTTCGGGGCAATTGTTCCGTGGCAGGTTCATTAACTTAACACTGCGCCGCCGTGTGCATTTCGCCATGCTGGTCGTTGTACTTTTTTCCTTCCTGATCATAGGCTTTGTAACAATAAAGTTCTTCTCGAGCGAATACCGAAGCTCCAATTCCAATAAACTGCAATCGGCAATGCAGGTAGCAAAGCAGTCTGTGCAGGACTACCTGGCCAAAGAAAATGCGTTCAATACCGATCATCTTTTTGATACGGTAAGCAAATCTGCGGCCTTTAAATACTTCCTTACGAACCTGGCAAACAACCAAAAAATAGACATCAATATCTTCGATGATCGGGGAAACCTGTATGCTACCTCGCAGGAAGAGATCTATGACAAGGGCCTTATCTCGCGTAAAATGCGGCCCGATGCTTTCTATGAATTGGACAATGTAGGACGGTCGCGCGTTACACAAAATGAAAAAGTAGGCGCACTATCTTACATTTCGGCCTACCAACCTTTGCGCGACGAGCATGGCGCAACACTGGGCTATATCAACGTCCCATTTTTCTCTTCGGAAAAAGATCTGGATTTCCAGATCTCCAATATCCTTGTTACACTTATTAACCTGTATGCCTTCATTTTCCTTGTTTCCAGCCTCCTCACGGTAATTGTAACGAAGTGGATAACGCGCACTTTTGATATGATTACCGTTCAGTTCGACAAATTGAACCTGGAGCAAAATGAGCGGATAGAATGGAACCATGATGATGAAATAGGTGCCCTAGTGAGAGAGTACAACAAGATGGTGAGAAAGGTAGAAGAAAACGCAGCGCGACTGGCACAAAGTGAACGGGAAACTGCATGGAGAGAAATGGCCAAGCAGGTGGCACATGAGATAAAGAACCCGCTCACACCTATGAAGCTGAATATACAATACCTGCAGCAGGCCATGCGAAATGATAACCCCAACATTAAGCAACTTACAGAGCGTGTTTCAGATTCCATCATTGAGCAGATTGATAACCTTTCCTACATCGCATCGGAGTTTTCTGATTTCGCGAAAATGCCGGAAGCGAAGCCAGAGGAACTAGACTTAAGGGAACTGCTTGGCAAGGCAGTGGAGCTATACCACAACCACGAGAGTGTGAGTGTTACTATTGCTTTGCAAAATGAAAAAGTAATGGTGCTCTCTGACAAGAGCCAATTACTTAGGGTATTTACCAACCTGCTCGAAAACGCCAAGCAGGCAATACCTGCTGAAAGAAATGGTCAGATACACGTCCAGCTTACTCGCGACCAACATGAGGTTGTTGTTACCATCACCGACAATGGAACCGGCATAAACGAAGAAGTATCCAAACGCATTTTCCAGCCTTACTTTACTACTAAATCATCGGGCACCGGCCTTGGACTTGCCATGACTAAGAAGATCATTGAATTTTGGAAAGGCGCAATATGGTATGAGACAAAGGAAGACGAAGGGACCAGCTTTTTTATCAGGCTGCCGCTTGCGGAATTCAACTAATGCGCGTGTCCGCCCCCTAATTTTGAAAAAAACAAATGATACTAGTGAGCGGTCTTTATACGAACTAATTCCTTTAAGTCCTCCACCAATGAGTTGTCTGTTATAGACAGCCGTATACCCCTTCCTTCTGCATAAACAGGCGCATGTTGAAGTTCTGCTTTAATACTTTCAGCAATACCCGATTCCATTATTGCGTCAGTAGCTTTCTGGCCAAATACCAGTGCAACCTTAAAAAAACCATCCCTCGGCAACAGGTAAAGTAAAACGCGCTTCTTGTCCTTTATCCTGAAACTCCAGCCGAATTTTGCGCTGGAGAAGTTCCATTCCTCCCCAGCCTTAGGGTAAACTTCTCTCGCAAATTCGGCAAGAGAATGCCACAGGCCATAACTTGCACCCAGCGCAGTCTGCAAATCTTCGTTGGTCGGCATTTTCGATTTATCTGTAAAAATGCTGGTCATAGTTCTTTGAATATTGCAATGCGCTATTGCGGGGCCTGATTCCCTGTTAATCGGTTTGCAGCATGCTTTCCAAGCCGCATAAAATAACGCTCAAAAATACGATAGACCAGCCCGGCAATCAGCACGCTGGAAGCAAAGCCGATGAATATCTTTATTAACGGCGGAACGTCTGGAAATTTCAACAAAACAGGGAACAAAATACTCCATACAATGGGATGCACGAGGTACAGTGAGTAGCTGATTTCTCCTAGAAAATGCAACACTTTATGTGCTGGCGCCGGCAGTCCGAATTCCGTTTTGTAGCAGGCAAAACATACCAAAATGCAGATCGCAGTGAACAGCACCCTATTCAAGCCAGTGACCAGATGAATTGAATCGCCGGAAACCGGCAGAAAAGTAAAAGCTGCTACACCTATCGCCACCAATAGTACGCCCACAATCTTTGAAATGCTGAATCCCTTAGCTAAATGCCCGATCAAAAATCCCGAAAAGAACAAAAAAACCTGGTTTAACGGATTGGTGTAATCAACAAAATACTCCCCCAGTGTTCTCGCACTGTCCATATGCACGCAAGCAAACCACAAGTAGACCGCCAGAGTCAGCAACGAGCACAAGAGCAGCAACGTCTTTGACCGTTTGGCAAGGAAAACATATAGAGGGAAAAAGAGGTAAAACGTCAGCTCATTGCCAATTGACCAGGCGCCATAGCAAATAGTATCCTGCCATTGAAAAACACTAAATAAGGCAGTATAATTAAGCACAATTGTGCCCGCACTAAATTTTTCCTTGCTGACAATAAGAGTGGCTGATGTCAGCAGCCACAACAGAGGAATGATCCTGAATAAACGCTTAACCGCAAACTGTATAATGCCTCGCTTGGACGGAGGACCTATCTGGTCGAAATAAACATGGTAAAGTGTCAACCCACTCAACACATAAAAAATGGCAACCCCATATATCCCCACCCTGCCCAAAAAATCGGCAGAGGAGAACAACCCATAAGTCCACATGGAATAATGAAATACCATTATCCCAAATGCTGCAAGACCACGCAGGTAGTCGAGCGAAGAAAGTCTTTTTGCTGTTGTTGGTGTTTGACCCATTTAGTTAAAACAGGTCTAAAAATAATGCTTAATCCCCGTTGTTTTCCTCCTGCCCTTCATGATTATCTCCACCCAGGCTAAAGAAACTGTTTTCTTCATCTTCCGCCCCCGGTAGTTCTTCTTCCCCATCGTCTAAACCCGGAACGTCGAGATCCTCGCCTGTCACATCCAGCCTGAGGCTGCCGTCTTCATTCAGGCTTTCTCCATCATCGTCAACGCTATCAAGAGAAGAGCGGCCAATGTTACGATTATCGGGAGTGTCGAGATTCTCTTCTGCAGCCTCTAGCATTTGTATATCTTCGGCTGTAACGTCAGCATCAGTTGGCTCAGGTGCTGGTACTAAACCGTCCTGTTCAGCTTGCAATTCACTGGCTAATGGAAGCACCGGTGCAATTGATTCACCATCCAGACTATCCCTGCCGTTGTTGTTCTTTACCCTTGTAATGTCCTCACTCGCCGGGTAGTGTGGGTATCCCTGAAACTTATCAATATTGTGTGGCGTTTCCATTTTGTCGTTTTTTATACAAACCTAATAATAGCATGCCACCACAGCGCTGATATGTATCATTTCAAAAAGAGATATTGGTTAGCATTCAATTTCATTAAGGAAGCCTGATAAGGCTTCAACAAAAATAGCCACCGCTGAAACCGGTGGTCGATAATAATAAAACACCAACACTGAAAGTGTTGAACAACGGTAGGGGCAATCGTAAAAACGTAGGGTTAATGGCACTGGGTGTAAACCTTCCAACAAAGGCTGAAAAGCACCTACCCTAGAGAGGTAGAACTTAATTTAGCTGTATGGTTTTTGAGGCAATGTCTCCAAATACCTTGCTTCACAAGATTAGAATGCACACACAAAACAGATTTGACTTTGTCCGCCAGCCCTAATTATTCTGCGCGCCCGCAGCCACCCATTTTTTAACCTGGGCTACCTGGCAAGCAGATAATTGCAGTCCACCTTGAGGCATGGCATTGTACCCTGCCAGGTGTTGTATGTCACCTAGTAGCCTTCCGTCAACGGCAGCGTTCTTTACACTGCCATAATCAGTTAGGCTGCCGCCCGGTGCCGAAGCCGAATTATGACACCCTGTACAGTATTTCTGCATCATAGGGGCTATGCCTCCGCTGTAGCTGAAATTGTTGGAATCACAGATGTTATAACAGGCGCCACTATCTATGGCCCCGGTCTCTATCCATCGTCTTAGTAAGTTCAGTGAGGTTGCATTCAACCCCGGAGCTTCTGCCGGCATTACCTCAACACCAGTCCCGGGAATAGCTACCGACTGCCATATCTTACTGGCCGCCGGGTTACCGGGAATGATGCCCTTTTTCATGATACTGGCATAGCTGGTAAGGTCATACCCCGACTTGTGGGAAGCCGCATCATGGCACCCGCTCTTTGCACAATTAGAGATAAATATGGGCAGGATATCGCTTTCAAAACAAATATTGGGGTCACCGGTACGCAGATTTTGCGGAAGAACATACGGCGAATGAGTGCACGAATTACCTATAAGGCAAACAACTCCAACCAACAT
>CANCOG010000136.1 GCA_947379685.1 Flavipsychrobacter stenotrophus
ACCAATCCTGTAAAAGCAGAAGTGTACAATGCCATAGGTAGCCTGGTAATGAGTACTAATCTGGATCTGAGCCAGAAAGTTGCAAATCTGCAATTGGGGCAATATAGCTTCCGGCCTGTACATGCTGACACTAAAAGACGTTAACGGTAAAGAATTTCACTATAAATTTGTAGTAGAATGATAAGCCATATAAAAAGCATAGTAATTATATTTATTTGCGCGCTCCCTTTTTACGGGGGCGCACAAATAAATATGGTGCATAACGGCAGTTTTGAAGAGATAAGAAAATGCCCGGATAATCGATGCCAAATTATGTATGCCAATTACTGGCATTCTTTAGATTCACTTTGGGCCTATGACACCAGTTCTGCTATGGCTCCTCTACCGCCAGATATACCAGCTTTGTTTACGGCCTGTGGCGATTCACCTTACGCTTCGGTACCCGTAAATCTCAATTTTCACTATCATTACCCCCGAACAGGTACAAGTATGGTTCAACTTGTTGCCTACAGAAATAATGATACGACTGCGATAAGCAATTTATATCAGCGCCAGCATGCTCAGGGCAGGCTGTGGAGACCTTTAACAGCCGGTAAACAATACTGTGTTACTTTCAATGTCTCATTAAATCAAGTAACGGCATATGCTTCTAATAACATCGGTGCCTTTTTAGATGACGGTACAATTGATACAGTACAACAGCCGAGACAAGGTACGACTAGTAGCACTCCGGTTACACCGCAGGTATATGATACTAGTATTTATACCGATACACTTCACTGGCATAGCATACAGGGTAGCTTTACGGCCATCGGGAATGAGCGGTTTATTACCATTGCCAATTTTTTTGATAATGCGCATACCAATTCTCTACCCGTTAGTATTCCTACCCCACTTTACCCTTTGGGGGGTGGCGATTTGGTGCAGGGATTATACTTACTAGACGATATCAGCGTAATAGCCATAGATGCTGTGGCCAGTGCCGGGAATGATACTGCTATAACTACCGCTGTAACTGACAGTGCCTGGATAGGTAACCATGAGGGTTATGTGCCGTGCAGGTGGTACACCGGCGCAGGTATACTTATAGACAGTAATGTGGGGGGCTTCAAGGTAAAACCTCATGCTACTACCAGCTATATAATGGAACTGGATGTATGTGGCAATATAACCAAAGATACGGTAAAGGTAACCGTGAATCCGGTTTCAATTAATAGTTATCAATTGTCAGCTATTGGTTATTCAGTTTATCCTAACCCGGCCAGTAGCACCCTGAGTATTGAAACTACGGCAAGCGATCCCAATCCTGTAACGGCCGGGGTCTATAATGCCGTGGGCAGCTTAATGCTTACTGCAAATCTTGATTTCCACCAGAAAGTAGCAAATCTTCAATTAGGTAGCCTGGCTCCTGGTTTGTATATGCTTACTTTGAAGGATTCTAACGGCAAAGAAGCACACCTTAAATTTGTTGTAGAATGATAAAGAACACCATAGTACAACCAGGCATTGCTGGTCAAACCGAAATACGGCAGTAGCCGCAGGCAGGAAAAATAACGAGTCAGATAGTGGACTTTATTTTGTGATCGTTCCCTAGTTTTGCAGCACTACAATTGAAACGGAAATGTCTGCAGGATATTCAGGAACACCATTGGCTAAAAAGCTCGGTATAAAAGCAGGAGATACGCTCAGGGTGATCAATTCCCCCGCAGACTATAGAAGTTTGTTTACTGACTTTCCACAGGGTGTAATAAATTCTGATGATTCGATTGGTGCAAAGAACATCATCCACTTTTTCACTAAGGATGCAAGTGAACTGGTGAAGTTGTTACCGCAACTTAAAACTGAACTTATACCCAATGGCATGATTTGGGTTTCCTGGCCGAAAAAAGCATCAAAGATTGTCACAGATGTCGATGAAAACCTAATCAGGAATTCCGCACTTGCCATAGGGTTGGTAGATGTAAAGGTCTGTGCAATCGACGATGTATGGTCAGGATTAAAGCTGGTGATACCAGTTAAGGACAGAAAAACAACAAAATAACGTAAAGTAGGGAAGCAGCTTTTACAATTTGTCCTATACTAAAACTGGCCCAAGCGAAATTCTTGTCGCATGGGCCAGTTTTAGTATAAATTCTATCTTAATTTACGTTACTACTTCAAAGCAGCTTGTAAAAATGCTTCCAGTTGGTCGCCGCGAAGGTCATGAGCAACGATCTTGCCGGTAGGATCTATGAGGAAGTTGAATGGAATTGACTGTATACCGTACAATTTTCCCGCTTCAGAACTCCATCCTTTTAGGTCACTAACATTCGTCCAGGTTAGTTTATCGTCCTTAATGGCCTTTTCCCAGTCTTCCTTCTTATTGTCCAGAGACACGCTGAACACAGTGAAATTTTTGTCTTTATATTTTTGATATGCAGCAACAACATTAGGATTTTCATTGCGGCAGGGCCTGCACCATGATGCCCAGAAGTCGAGCAGTACATATTTGCCCTTTAAAGACGAAAGGGTATTCATTTTTCCGTCAGGCGACGCCATGCTTATTTCTGGTGCCTGAGAACCTACATCTATATGCCCTGAAGGTGTTGGTTTTGTTTGGTGGGTTTTATTGCTGAAGTGTGAATAAAATTCAAGGTAGTCCTTTGTCATTTTTGTCGCAGGGAAACGGCGGTTGATGCTTTGGGAAAACAATTCAAGGTAGCTGGCCTCAGTTGCTGTGTTGAGCATACGCGAGGCGAAAATGGCATTGGGCTCATAGCGGGTGGTATCGGCATAGCGTTCTACAAATTCCGTGAAATGGAACTGCATATCCTGAAAATCTTTTTGAGCCACCGCCAGCATACTGTCGCGTCTCTGGGCCTTAAGCGAGTCGAGCACAAGGGTCATGGTATTGATGTCGATCAGGTGTTCGCGGATAGAGCCAATGAAAGTTCGTATACTCTCAGAACCAGGGGAACCGCTAATTGTATAATTTTCAATCGTGTTCCAATCGGAATTTACCTTAATAGTTCCTTTGTCTATTGAAAGAAGGATGAACCTGTTCTGGCTAAAATGCAATCTGTAAAGTCCCGGCTCGGGTGAAATCCCGGATATTTCAAATTTGCCGTGTTTGTCTGATCGTTGAGAGTCAACTATGGAAATAATGTCGTTAGCACTCAGCTGCTCCAGCATCACAGTCTGCTCGGGCATCTCGTTGATACTACCCACAATAACAAACTTGCGGGCGTTACCGCCGCAGGCTGCTACAAGAGTTGAAACAATAAATAAGTAGAGTAGTTGTTTATATTTCATCCACGAGAGTTTAGCAATATTTTCCTTACACAATATCCCTTTCACTAGTCAAAAATAGCATTGCAAACGTCAATAAATGTTTAAAGTTTTTTAGATCGGCGGCAATCAAGTTTTAGATGAAAAAATCAAATTTGTATTGAGTTGCATGTTTGTGTTCTTTGTTTCGTTTGGCCGCACTCAATCCCTCTATAATTGTATCGTAGAATTTGGACCATTCAAGGGGCAGCATGAGGGAAAACGGCACCAGGCTATTTTTTGTGCCGCTTAATTTGTTATGGTTCCTGATTTTTATCTTTATTTTGTGTAGGTTTGTACAGATAAGTTCATATTTTTTAACAATCGGCAGGCAAACTGTAACCGTGCAGTGTGAATACAACGATAGTTGGTGTCAGAAATATATAATAGTAAGCGTTTCAGAGTGGCCTGCTCTATATAAAGATAATAATACATGGGATGTGGTAATTGCGGGACGGCTACCGATGGTAAGCCCTCGGGTTGCAAAAGTAATGGTGGCTGCAGTACAGGCGGCTGCAATCGATTAAATGTTTATGACTGGTTGAATGCGCTGCCGTTGCATGACGGGGCCAAGCCTTACCCGATAATAGAAGTTTCATTCAACAAGGGTAGTCGTAAAGAGTTCTTCAGGAACACTACGCACAACATTTTGGAGAAAAACCAGTGGATAGCAGTAGAAGGCGTAGGTGGGTATGATGTTGGCCAGGTAAGCCTTACAGGCGAGCTGGTAAAGCTGCAGATGAAAAAATACAGCACAACAGAAAACGGTGTCACAAAAAGGGTATTGCATCTTGCAACTGACGAGGAAATTAACTTCTGCGTTACGCAAAAGGACCGGGAACCTGAAGTATTAATTCGCTCCAGAGCGATAGCTCGGTCCCTGAACCTGGATATGAAACTTTGTGAAGTGGAAATTCAGGCAGACAGTAAAAAAGGGACCTTCTTTTATACGGCCGACCAAAGGGTCGATTTCCGAGAATTGATCAAGCTTTTTGCCAGCGACTTTAAAATGAAGGTGGAAATGCGCCAGATTGGTGCTCGTCAGGAAAGTGGCAAGGTTGGAGGAATTGGTTCCTGCGGCCGCGAATTATGCTGCAGTACCTGGTTGTCTGACTTTAAGTCTGTAAATACTACAGCTGCCCGCTACCAAAACCTATCAATTAATCAAACTAAATTGTCCGGCCAGTGCGGCAGGCTAAAATGCTGCCTGAACTATGAGTTGGATACCTATATGGATGCACTTTCTGTGTTTCCAACACATGCCGATTCTCTGGAAACTGTGAAGGGTGTTGCGCATCTGCAAAAACGTGACATTTTCAAAAATCTGATGTGGTATAGCTTTAGCGACCATAACAAGCAATATCCTTTGAGCATTGATCGTGTGAAGGAAATTCTGAAAATGAATAAGGCTGGTCAAAAAGCTGATGAGTTGCATCCAGTTGAAATTGAAGTGAAGACTGAAAAGGGTGGTGTTAAGGTAGATATGGGCTTCGTAAATGATGTTGGCCAGATTTCACTTAAGGCACTCGAAAAGAATTCAAAAAAGAAGAAGCCAAGCGGCAATAAGCCTCATCCGGCTAACCGGCCTGCTACTGAAGGAGGCGCGAAGCCACCTCAGGCACCTGGTGCTGGACAAGTTCAGCAAGGCAACAGGCCTCAAAATAAACGCCCTGACCAACGTCCGGGGCAAGAGCCAAGACCGCCGAAACCTAATGCACAACAGGGAGGTGAACCTAGGCCTCCGCAACCGCCAAAAAATCAGCAACCCCGTCCACAGCAGCCTCCAAGGCCGCAGCAGCCGAAAAATCAGGAGGTAAGGCCCCAACAAGGACCAAGACCTCAGGAGGCAAGGACACAGGAGCCCAAATCTCAGGAAGCAAGGACGCAGGAGCCTAAATCTCAGGAAGTTAAACCACAGCAGCCACAAGGTGAAGGAACTCCTCAGGAACCAAAACCTCAACAGCAAAACAGGCCTAAGCACAATAATCAGCGGAGGCAGCGCCCTGGTAATAACCCGCAGGGAGGCCAGCAGGCATCACCGCCTCCGGCACCAGCAGCAGAATAAAACATTTATCTATATCATAATTATACATCCCGCGACCACCAAGTTCGCGGGATGTATGTTTTAAGCCCACGAGCATGGCAATCTTGCGCAGTATAAATGGTTAACTTTATTAGGTTGGCTGTCTGTCATTGTTTGCACCTGCTTATCTTTGCCGCTCAAATTCGCGTAAAGTTTGGATCGAAAAATAAGAGTCGCCGCGGTAAGTTACCTGAACACAAAACCGCTACTATACGGCATAGAGCACAGCAATGTTTATCAGCAAATGGATTTGGTAGTCGATTACCCTGCTCAGTTGGCTAAAAGATTGCAGGAGGGTACGATAGATCTCGCGTTGTTGCCCGTGGCAGCTATACCGCAGATAAGTGGTGCTCGAATCATAAGTGATTATGGAATTGCAACTGATGGTAACGTTGTTTCCGTAGCGCTTTTTAGCCAGGTCCCCATCGAAGAAATTACGAGCGTCTTTCTTGACTATCAATCACGTACATCTGTTCGTCTGGCACAATTGCTTTTGCAGCATTACTGGAAGAAGGAAGTGGAATTCAAGCCGGCGAACGAACATTTTATTGAGTACATTAACGGCACCCAAGCCGGAGTTATAATAGGTGACAGAGCACTTCAGCAATTGAATAATTTCGAATACGTATACGATCTTTCGGCTGCATGGAAAAGCTATACGGGTCTCGATTTCATATTTGCAGCCTGGGTTGCGAACAAGGATCTGCCTGGGAATTTTATTCAGGATTTTAATGCTGCCAATGAAGCGGGTTTAAATGCCCTTGACACCGTTATCTCTCAAAATCCCTTTCCCTGGTATGATTTAAATACCTATTACACTGAAAATATAAAATTTTTGTTGGATGACAATAAGAAAGCCGGGATGGATCGTTTTTTGGGCTTGCTTTAGTTTGTTAGCTTACTGAAACTCTCCCTAAGTCAATTTTGTTTGGTTTACTGTTGCTATATTTGATTGAAATGGAAATAATCTGATTTTGAGCATGGCCCTATTTAATTCCGGTAATAAAGTGATCTATTATTTAGCAATTCTTGCGAGTGCATTATTGCTGATGATACCGGCATTTTATAATCATTATCCCATTTTTAATCCAGATTCCGGAACCTATATCGGGTCTGGATTCGAATTGTTCACGCCTGATGACCGGCCTATAATTTATGGCTTGCTAATTGTGCTATTGAGTTTCAATGGTTTGTCGGCATGGCTGGTTGTATTTTTTCAGGCTTTACTGGTTTCATGGCTGATATTCCAGTTAATGAAAATTGTTGTTGCGACAGATAAGCACATTTTATTTAGCCTGTCAGCCATTCTTATTTTAGCAACCTGTACGTCATTGTCATGGGTAGTGTGCCAGTTACAGCCAGATCTGTACACCTCCGTGGCCAGCATGTGCGTTTTGCTTTTGTTTATTCAAAAGGGTGGATGGAAGGGTAAGTTGTCCTATTATATTATATTTTTCCTCTCGGTTGCGGTCCATATGTCGCATCCATTTCTATTCGCATTGCTATTTATTTGCCTGTTCTTTATTAAACAATTGTTTATTGCCCGGGAAAGTATCAAATCCGGAAGCAGGCAACTTATTGCATTGTTGCTGATATCACTTTCCGCGATCTCGTGTATGGGTTTTGCATTCGCACAATCTAAACACGTCTTTTTGTTGGGTTCTTTTGCTGACAAGGGAATACTCAAATTGTTTTTGGATGAGAATTGTGGTAAAAAGCACTATGCGTTATGCGATTACAAGGAGGATATTGTGGCTGACGGGAATGTATTCTGGTGGGCACCAAATAGTCCTTTGTATAAGATTGGTGGCTGGCAGAACTCAAGGGCAGAGGGGCTGCCGGTTGTTCATGATATATTAACAACCCCAAAGTATCTCTGGATGTTTACAGAGCAAACTTTGGTGCATGCATGGCGTCAGGCACTTACTTTCAATATTGGGGATGGGAATTTTGTATTTAAAGAGGGGTCAGGTGTGCGGGGGCAAATAAAAAATTACTTCCCTAATGATCTGGCTCAGTTTGATCATGCAATCCAGAATACCACTGGTTTTAAAACAACCAGCACCTGGGTCGATGGTTTATTTACATTTATTGTTTCTGTAAGTTTATTGTTTGTGACCGGGTTTTCGATTTTCAGATGGAAGTTAATGTCATGGAAACTTCGAAGTGTTTTTGTGATTTTTTTCGCGGCGTTGATCATCAATTTTGCCGATTGCGCCGCATTAACCGTGATCAATGGGCGATATGGGTGTAAAATTATATGGATTATTCCATTGTGTGCAATGATGTTTATTGGTTCGCTACTGACTAATAACAGACAAGTCAAATCCACCGTGGTAGCATAACGAAGGACTCTATCGGGTGTAATTTTGAGTGGATTACTTTTTTGCGATATTTAGTTTCGTTCTCCATTTTTTCTGAGCAGCAGAGATGGAATGCACATTAATATTACCAGTAAAGTACCGATCACATTCAGCCATAAAAAGGAAACGATATCGCAAAGGTAAACGGCTACAACACAAATTTCCGTGATAATTGCCGCGTAGAAAACAGTGTTCCCCTGTACCTTTTTTAGGTAAAATGCTACCAGGAATATACCCAATATGGTTCCATAAAATAAAGACCCTAAGATATTTACGGCTTCGATCAATGAACCCAGCTTCGCTGCAAACATGGCGACACCAATACAGAATATCCCCCATGCAAGTGTATGTAATCGCCCAAGGCGAAGTTCTTTCTCAGGAGCCTGCCTTTTGTTTGTGTCGAGGTGAATGTCCATTAGCGACGAAGCGGCCAGAGAGTTAAGCGCAGCTGAAATAGAGCCCCAGGATGCAAGTATGATAACTGCAAACAACAGGCCTACCAGCCCTTTAGGCAACGCCGTCTTTACAAAGTATAGGAAAATGTAGTTTGTGTCGTTCTTGTCTGGGCTGTAATTATTCTTCGCTATCAGTTGGGACGTACTATCGCGTAGCGACTTAATTTCAATTTGTGTTGCTTGATACTCCCTTACACTTCGTTCAATTGCCGCCGGATTCCCATTTTGCCTAAATAGGCATATTACTTTGGATTGCTGTTCACATTTTTCGTGCAGTTGCCGGTATCGGATATCAAGGGCAGATGCTGCGTTTGGTTCGCTGGCACTGAATTTATCGTAAGCATTGGTGTTAAAATATAAAGGGGCGGGCGAGAAGCTATAAAATGAAAATACCAATGCCCCAATTAACAAAATACAGAATTGCATCGGGATTTTTACGAAACCATTGAGCAGCAACCCCAGCTTACTTTCGCTATCATCTTTTGCGGTAATATATCTTCCCACCTGGCTATGATCGGTGCCAAAGTAGGAGAGCGCCAGAAAGAAACCACCGATTACCCCGCTCCAGATGTTATACTTATCCTTCCACGAAAAGCTAGTGGTGATAACGTTTAGCTTTCCAGACTTTCCAGCAATATAAAGGGCGTCACTCACGCCAATTCCCGACGGTAATTCCCTGACCACAAAGTAGCCGGCTACGCCCATTGCGCTTAGAATGATCAGGAATTGTAGTTTTTGAGTGTGAGCAACTGCTTTAGCACCACCAGCATAGGTATAAATAATAAGCAAGCCTCCGGTGATAACATTAGCAAGGTAGATATTGAGTCCAAGGATAGAAGATAGAATAATGGCGGGAGCATAAATGCTGATACCGGTCGATAACCCTCTGGATACCAGGAACAAAAAAGCGGTTAACAGTCGCGTCCGTTTATCAAATCTTTTTTCCAGGTATTCATAGGCAGTATACACATTGAGTTTCCTGAAAATCGGAATAAATGTCACACATATTACCACCATTGCAATCGGCAGACCGAAGTAGTATTGGACAAACCGCATACCATCGGTATATGCCTGTCCCGGCGCTGAAAGAAAGGTTATTGCGCTGGCTTGGGTTGCCATTATGCCCAATAAAACTATATACCAGGACATTTGCCTTTCTGCGAGCAGGTAAGAACTCGCTCCCGATTGCCTGCGCCCCTTGTGGAGACCGTAGGCAATCATTAATGTCAATGTTATATATAGGACCAGCCAGTCGGGTGTGCTCATTTGGAAAGAGGGTAGCCCAAAGGTATTGTGCGGCAAGGAGAATTCAAGCAAATTGAATTTACTAATGCATATCTCCCATGTCTATCTTCACTTTTTTCTTATTGTCCTTTACTACCAAAACAAATGGAATACATAAAAGGAACATTACCCCGATGAACATGAACACATCCATATAGGACATTACCCCGGCCTGATTATTCAAAGAATAGTCGAGTGCTTTGTACGCACTTTTAAGTGCAATATCCGGGGCCATTCCTTTCGCAATATAAGCGCGCTTCATCATGTCGATCCTGTGCTGTACTGCCGGGTCGTCGAAGGCCATCTTGCTGGTAAGTATCACTTTATGAACAACGTTTTGACGGGCCATGTAGGTTGTGATCAATGCAATACCAAATGAACCGCCCAATTGCCGCATCATACCTGTAAATGCGGCTCCCTGACCTATCTGTTGGCCTTTTAGTGTGGAAAGCGACAATGAAGTAATAGGTATAAAGAGCAATCCCATTCCAAGTCCGCGGAGAATCAACATCCAGAAAAACGCATCTTTTGGTGTGTCGGGTGTAAGTACTTTATATCCCCAGAAGCTGTACATGAAGAAGATCACCATGCCTATAGCCACAAGCAATGTCTGTTTTGCTCCCTTCTGCAATATTTTACCAATTATTGGCATCATGAATGCAGTCGTAAGTGCCGCCGGTATCATAAGTGCTCCCGCCTGTTGTGGTGTCCAGTGAAGCGTACTCTGTACATAGAGCGGAATGATGAAAGTAGATCCGTACAGCCCAAACCCAAGGATAAAGGATAAGATGGTACCCACCCTCAGGTTACCGTTGCCTAGTACCCTTAGTTCGACAATAGGGTTTTTAGTAGTAAGTTCCCGCCAGATAAAGAAGAAGAAACCCAGGACTGAAATAACAGTGAGCGACGTAATACTTGTGCTGGTAAACCAGTCGTCCTCTTGCCCTCGTTCCAGTACGTATTGTAGCGAGCCTACCGCCAGTGCCAATAAACCGATGCCAATGAAATCAATTTCGCTGATGGCTTTCTTGGCTGCATATTTCGGGCTTCTCACAAATTGCAGTGTCAGCAACGTAGCGATTACGCCTATCGGAATATTTATGTAGAATATGTATGGC
>CANCOG010000137.1 GCA_947379685.1 Flavipsychrobacter stenotrophus
CTTTACCGCAATAACGATGCATCTAAATTAAGTTCTACTCCATTAAGTTTTGCCCTATTTGTTCAACACCTTTGGTGTTGGTGTCTTCCGATTGCCTACCACCGGTTTCGCCGGTGGCTATTGTTGTTGAAGCCTTCCAGGCTTCCTTACGTTAATGACATTGGTACACCCTGTGCTAATGTATTTCGGACCTACAGGCCTAAAAAATCCTTAAGTTAATGACATTGCCCAATCGATTTTTTTGATCAGTTCTTGTTACTTTTTTAGCAGCCTATTTAATACTGTCAAACCACTTGTTAAAGCAGACTATGCGCCAGGGTACGAAGTCGAAGGCGCGCTTGCCTGACATCATGTCGGCTGTGTATTGCTTTGCCTGATCGGTGTCGAGTATTTTGCCGCCAAACTGTTTGCATGCCTTATCAATTTCAGTATTGAACCACTCTCTACCCTCGCCTTTCAGCCAAAGTTCTTCGGGTGTAACGAAGCCCATTTTGTCCTTACGGTTTTCAATAGCTTCGGGAATTATGTTGTGCATAGCCTCACGCAATATGTGCTTCCTCACTCCATTTTTATACACAAAACGCTCTGGCAGTCCCATTGTGAATTCCACGAACTTATAGTCGAGGAAAGGTGTACGAGACTCCACACTCCATGCCATTGAATTGTGGTCTTCGTAACGCAACAAAGCTGGCAGCGGTTCGGAAAACAGCTGTCGCTGCAGGTTTTCCTGCAGGCTGTGGGCATCTCCTTTATAAATACTGGCGGGCTCTGTGTTGTGCACGAAACTCACGTTTCGGGGCCGGGTTATCTTTAGTTTTGCCGGCATAAGGCTGGTTACTATGCTACCCATACTTAATTGCATGGCTGCAATAAGAAAGCCTTTAGGCAATGCACCTTTTTCTTTTTTATAGTTTTGAGACTCCTCGATAATTGCCATTATCTGCGCCTTCTTCATAAGTCCGGCGTAGAACGAAACATCATTACCTCCGTACCCGGCGAGCTGCTCATCAGCACCCTGACCGTCGATCATTACCTTTAGTCCTGCATCATGAGTGGCTTTAAATACCGCCCACTGGCTAAACTGAGAGGTACTTCCGGTTGGTTCGTCCTGATGCCAGATAAACAGATCTATCTCCTTCATCAGCTGGTTGAATGAAGGGAATGTTTTATGCGGATGGGCATTTGTTTTTTTAATGACTTCTTCCGCAAATTTCCATTCATCGTATTTGGCTGCATCGTAGCAGGCCGTAACCGTTTCCTGACCCTTGTAGTCGCCTTTTGCCTTCAGGAGATCGGCAGCTATACAAACGATACTTGACGAATCAAGCCCGCCGGAAAGGCAGGAACCGACGGTAACATCGGACCTCAACCTAAGGCTAACTGCATCGGTAAGCAGGGTACGAAAGCGGTCAACTGCTTCATCCCAGCTACCCGTCCAGGGTTTGGGTTGCAGTTTGTACCATTGTTTTATCTGAAACTCGTTATTGTCTTTTGAAAGGTCGATGTAGAGATAGTGACCACAGGGCAGACTTTGGATGCCGTTATAAAACGTAGCATCGGTATGATCAACAGCGCCTGTTGCGAGGTATTGGCGGGCAATAGGTTCGTTGAGACTGAATTTAAAATCTGGCGCGGTTCTTATTTGCTTGATTTCGGATGCGAGATAAATGGAGTCGTTGCTCTTGTAGTAATACAATGGCTTAACACCGAACCTGTCGCGCACTGCATGAAGCTCATTTTTGCGATAGTCGAGCATCACAAACGCGAACATGCCATTGAAACGATCGAGGCATTTTACGCCCCACTGTTCCCAGGCATGAAGGATAACTTCGGTATCACTGGTTGTTTTGAACTGATGCCCGATCTGTTCCAGTTCAGCCTTTATTTCCAGGTAATTGTACACCTCTCCGTTAAAAGAAATAGCAAGTCCGGCCTTTGCAAATATCATTGGCTGGTGGCCACCTGGCGAAAGGTCGAGAATAGACAGGCGCCTATGCCCAAATCCTACTTTGAATTTCTGGCCTTCACCTAATGTATCATACTTCCAATGGCTGTGGGTGGATGCTGCAGTATCGCCACCGGCCCACACTTTAGGATCTTCACCCGGAACCCAGGTAAGAAAACCTTCGTCATCGGGGCCGCGGTGCCTGATAATAGAACAAGCCTTTATCAACTGCCCCGACCCTGAATCTGCCTTTGACTTTATAATCGAAAGAATCCCACACATTTAATACCCTTATTTTAATTTAATAACCAATTCAACAACTAATTTTCCAATGTATTTTTATACATTTTCCGGCTCAAATGTACAGCAGAACGCCACAAATAATGCTTTGTGGCATATTCCTTTACAAGCGGCCTTTTACTCTTTATGTCTTCCTGCAACCAATTATTTACTTGTATGGCAGCTTTATCCCTGCTTTCAGGCGATGTTATTTCAACCCCTTCCAGCAGCGACCGCTCAAATAATTCACCAGAAACTCCACCCACATTTTTTGCAATAATAATGGGCAGGCCCGCAGCTAAATATTCTCCTATCTTAACTGGATTTGCCACTCTATTCACTAATGTCGGTTTTCTGATCAATATACCCACGTCGCATGCATTAAGTGCCCCTGCAACTTCATTTTGGGAAAGACTTTTGAAAATTACGCCATCAGCACTAATTCCGGCATTATTTACCATTATCTTTATCTTATCAATTTCAGGCGATAGGAAAACAAGCCTGATATTTCTATTTAATATAGTAAGTTGTTTCAGGAACGGGATAGTAAGGTCATCGAGATGCTGGTAGGCTGCCGTAGTACCGGAGTATACCAATGCGATCTCCGTCTCAGAAAGTCCCCAGCTCTTTCTTACATCATCCCGATATGCATCAGCAGTAATCTCACTTACGCAGCATGGCACCACATTGGTGTTCTGCGGTGCGTTCATTTCTCTGATCAATAGATCCTTAAGTGCATCACTAACAGTAGTAACGGCATCGGACAAACTGATCATCTTCTTCATATGATTGAAGGCTGCTTCAAAGTCTTCCCTGTCTTTACCAGTAGCATCTGCCGGGTCTTCTATTCCGCGCTGGTAAAGCATTTCGGCAGGCCAATAGCCCCTCACATCGAAAACAACCTTATCTCCGGGGAATGCTTCTTTTAATTTTAGCGCCCATTCTACCGCAAATTCGCCCCTGCAATGATAGATAACAGGAATATTTTTATTCAATTTGCGCCTGTAAAACAGCAACATCGGCAGGATAGGAAACTTATCCAACCTGCTGACACCATTTATCATCCGGACATTGATATGGGGGCACCTGTTTCTTAAAAAAGACAATTTTTCTTGTGAGGCTTTATCGATATACTCCCTCATGCTGCCAATAATCCACGCTTCAACTTTCAGAGGCCTGACCCCCTCAGTGACAACGGCCTGGAATTCAGCCTGATCAAATAATTGGCTTGCTACCAATGGTGCCTTGTATTCACCATCTGTTGTAACATGAACCAATTTATAATCAGATATGTCAGCCATAATTTCTGCAATTTATATTGTGCTCCTCTTTCGTTTAAAGCTCAACAGCGCTGTAATTAAACTGGTTCAGCCTGCAGCGCTTAAAACATAATACTCTATCTAATTCGTTTGAGTATCGGCAAATTAGAGTGAGTGCATTTCTGGAATAGCTATATAGTATTACCTCACAATCCCACATCTGATTAGTGCCCAAGAGCCAAATTAGTGCTACTGTTTAACCTCCGGTAAATGTACATTTCTTTATGTTAATAGCTACATAGTCAATGTTTTTTTCATTCAGTTTTGGCTTTTGAAGCCAGTTAGGAACGAGGACCTAGCAATTGATTGAACAGACTAAATAGCCTCAAATCAGGGTTGCGGAATGCATTTAACTTCAATTTCTAAATGCCGCAATTTGTCTTTTTACTATCACCTTAAAAAATTAATTGAAAAAGTCAAGGGTATTTTCACCCTAAAAAAATGGGTAAAAATACCCGCCAAAATGAATAGGGTAGTTCATAGCTTTGTCCTCATAAATCAGTTACGCCATGACTGTTTTTAAAAATTGAGTTTCAGGTGTTTGCTGAAATAAAACAGGGATCAGTTAATCTGCCTTAAGGGATTGACATAGTTATTTATCGTGGATGTGACAATAGCCTATGTCGAAACCAACAAATTGGAATTTAGGATCCTGCAAAAAGCCGTATGTTCTCATACGGCTTTTTTGTTTTCATACCCCGGGGATGCCCGCCAGACACAAGAAAGGGGATCATTCAAATTATTTTGAATTAACATTTACATAACTCATATGTTTAGTAATTTCAGGTTATGAAATCAACCTACTCACTTTTGCTATTATTGATGTGTGTAGCCTATTGCATGGGCCAGGGCAAGACAGCAGGACAAAAGGGTCAACGCCTGGACCCGCAGATCATTAACCACTGGTACTGCCCCGATGCCGTTAAAGTATTTCCACCAATAAATATAAAATCGTGGGCGAAAACTCCAGTGGTCACTGGCAGGCTCCCTACCTGGGAAGAAACGGAGAACGGCAAATAGCTTTTGTACATTGACAAGCAACTTAACCCTGAACTAAAAAATGCGAAACCATATAATATGACTCTGCCCAAGCTGGCTTACGAAGTCAATCCAGTGACCAAGAAGAAAGAGATAGTTGTAGTGGTGCAAATGGTGCAATTTGCCGGTTATGCATGGGTAGGTTACCGTTTTTTGACCGGCGGCGTAGGTAGCTCGACGCTTAATGAATGCCGTTTCCTGACTGACAATGAGATAAAAAAGGCGGCGCTGTAGGGCAAACCACCGGCATTGGTTGTGTAAAAGTGTGAATCATGTAAAGAAAAACAGGCATTTTGTAACGGTTCGGGGCTAATCTATTCGCAATTTTGTAAGTGGTAAAACCGTCTCTGACGGGTTATCTGTAAATGATTTTGTATTGCCATTAAAAGTCTGTCTATGAACAAGATACTGTTTTACGTTTTTATGATTTCATTGTTTGCCTCTGGGCCTGCATTTTATTCCTGTAAGAAGAATGCAAACGGGCGTACTACGCTGAACCTGGTAGATGACGCAACTGTACTCTCCTTATCGAGCCAGGAATACAGTAGTTTCATGGCCACTAACCCACCTATAACAGGGACTCCGGCTGCGGCAATGGTGCAGCGGGTTGGTACACGGCTCACCGCTGCTGTGCAAACTTATCTTGCAGGCAAGGGGCAAGCTGACCTCATCAGCAATTATCAATGGGAGTTTAACCTGGTTAATAATGCTGAAGTAAATGCATGGTGCCTGCCCGGTGGCAAAATAGTTGTGTACAGCGGCCTGCTACCGCTAATTCTTTCGGATACAGACCTGGCAATAGTGATGGGCCACGAAATAGCCCATGCCATTTTGAAACATGGCAACGAGCGTATGAGCGAACAGCTATTGGCACAATATGGCGGTGCGGCTCTTTCTGCTTTGCTATCATCGAAGCCTGCAGAAACACAGGCACTGTTCAACAGTGCGTACGGTATCGGCAGCACACTGGGTGTGCTTGCGTTTTCGAGGAAGCAGGAAAATGAAGCAGATGAAACAGGGCTGTATGTTGCTGCGACGGGGGGATATGACCCGAATGCTGCAATTCCCTTTTGGCAACGCATGGCGGCGCAAAGTTCGGGAAGCCAGCCACCAGTGTTCCTGAGCACGCATCCGAGCGACGAAACACGTATCCAGAATATTAGGAATCTTGTGCCGAAGGCTATGGTGTATTATAAACCATAGGTGAACCAGAAGTTCATCTTCTTATTATATTGAAGCTGCTTTATTTGCTGCTATGCCAGCCAGCTTTCAGATTCATCAGAATCCCAACGGGCAACTATGGTGCAGCCGATAACGAAACAACAGTGTTCGGGATACCTGTTTGAATATCCCGAAAACAGACGTTGATTACATTTTACATTGGTAGTGGCTGCATGAGGCTTACCCGGTTGTTTTCGGGATCCTGGAAGGATATCCATAGGCCTTCGCCGGGGATCATCATTGGTTCCATGCTTGCATTGCCGGACTCATCCATAGCTCCGAGTATTTTACCACCACCGGCTTCTACTGCAGCTATTGCACTTTTAATATCGGGCACGGAGATAACTACGGATGGTGCATGTGACATTGGGCTGTCCGCTTTTTGGTAAAAGCCACCGTTGATGGTGCCGGGAGTTTTTACCATACCCTTTTCATCGGTCTCGGCAGTTTGGGCAACTACATAGTTGCCCATATCGGCGCCCATTTGCTGCATATTCCAGCCGAAGGCTGATTCATAAAATTACTTCATCCGGTCACGGTCGAAGTAACCCATTTCAAAATGTACAACGGGATTGCTCATGTTAGTTGTTTTTTTGCTTGGTAAAAATGTAAAAGTGAAGTTACTGGAAGTGGTTAAATATGCGGGTAAGGCTTAAGGTGATTTTCATAAAAATCGTGCCGGATGGGTGTAGTGGAGAAAAGTTAGAAATAGTTAGATCAACAATAGCATTGAAAAGCCCAGTAGATATTCAATAAACTACAAAAATCATCTTCCCTTTAAAATCACCTCCTCCAGATACCCTTGCGCCTTTTCCCTTGGCCAGATGGTTTTGCCAGCGGCGGAAAAATTAGAAATGGTAGTGCGCTTGCCATTGCTTAGTTTGGACAGCTTCCATTCAACTACATTATTGCTTTTAAAGGTGACTACGAGGGCTGTACCGGTATATTTGTAGGTTCCTATCCCTTCTTCTGTAACCGGGTCTTTCAATAACCAGGTGAATTGCCCGTTCAGGCGTCTCAGTACTTTAAATGAGTCGATGTGCCCTTGTTCGCAAACGGGGTGCCGCAAATGCGCCACCGGACAGCCAATCTGGGTATCGATATTCCAGCTTATTCTGTCTGACCGGGGATAAAACTGAGCGGTCGCACAAACTGCGCGTTCTGTACAAATTCTAAATTGTTCCACCTTGTGGTAAGGGCTGTATAGTTCGTCGGCGGGCGTGATGGGTAGTGCCTTTGTGCCCCAACCCCTGTACCTTAAGCTGCCGTCCCTGTTATATTCAACGATCAAATTTCCGTCAGCATATTCCTGGATAAAGTAGCTATAAGCAGTATCAGGGAAATAGCCGCCACCACTATGCATGAAGTTGATACATCGCCCTATTGGCGTATGCCGGTAAACAAAAAGGTCTTGTGAGAGTGTATCGTTTATCCAGACCTGGTAATGTCCATCACTGGCTTTTCTGCAATCCAGGTAACATTGCGGGAGCTCAAAATGCATGGGCTCCATACCATCCCACTGGTGCCAGCCACCGCTAGCCAACGTACAAATCCCCGTGTCCTCAGGCTCAACATGCCAGATCACGTATGGCTGGTCCGCTATACACTCTCTTTTGAGGAATACTTTATGCAATGCCATGCATCGAAATGACAGGCAAAGCACCGGAAATAACAGAAGGATAGTTTTAAGTGACATAGTTTAGGGTCAATCGCAATCGACGTGGAAACTCTAATTTTGACCTATCAGGTTTCTAATCCGATTTAATTAATTTTTGCATCACAGCGCCATTTTGCATTAGCATTGTGACAAAATAAATGCCAGCTGGTTCATTCAGCCGAACCTCTGATGGTGTATTGGTGGTCACTATTAGTTCCTTTACTTTTTGCCCCAGCAGGTTGGTGACTATTACCGGAACATGTTCGATAAATGAGGCTTGAATGCTGATGGTAAATGTGCCGTTGTTGGGATTGGGGGATATAACAAACGACTGCTTTTCATCAATACTTTTTATGGCATCAGGACAAAGAGCAGGGTTGCGTACAGTAATTGAGAATATGGCAGTATCCATGCCGCAGGCATTAGTTACCGTGTAACGAATGGTAACCGTTCCGGGCGACACACCGCTTACAACTCCCGATGACGAAACAAGCGCAATTGCAGCGTTTGTTGTTGACCAAAAGCCTGCTGTAACTGTATCTGTCAATGTTGCAGTTTGACCAGGGCAAAGAGTATCGGTGCCGGTGATTACACCAGCATATGGCAAGGGATTTACACTAACAAGTCTGGTTGCAACAGCTGTGCCGCAGCTATTGGATACGGTGTAGGAAACTGTTGCATTTCCAGCTGAAACGCCAGTGACGAAACCAGAACTGTTTACTGTTGCAATACCAGAGGCACTGCTGCTCCAGCTGCCACCTGTTGAAGTATCCGTCAGGGGATTAGTTGACCCCACGCACAAAACAGAAATTCCTGTTACTGTCCCCGCATTGGGCAATGAATTGACTGTAATCGTATGCGTCGCAACGGCTGTGCCGCAACTATTGCTTACGGAATAAGAAATGGTCGTAGTTCCGGTGGTAACACCTGTTACTACGCCAGTACTGCTTGTAGTTGCAACAGATGAAGCGCTACTGCTCCAGGTGCCGCTGCCTGTGGTATCTGATAACGTAATCGAAGAGCCAGCGCAGACAGTTGACAAGCCAGTTATTATTCCGGCATTGGGGGCCGTAGCTACAGCTATTGTGTGTGTGGCTATCGTTGTACCACAGCTGTTGGTAACAGAATAAGATATTGTGGCTGATCCGGCTGACACGCCTGTGACTACACCTGTACTGCTCACTGTGCCTACTGAAGTTGAACCGCTGCTCCAAGTGCCGCTACCTGTAGTATCGGTTAAAGAAATTGATGCACCAACACAAACGACAGAAAGGCCAGTTATTGTACCTGCAACGGGAAGGGAACCCACCGACAAAGTAAAGGTTGCCAGAGCGATGCCGCAACTGTTGGTTACGGTATAAGAAATAGTTACACTGCCAGCAGAAATACCAGTTACCAAACCTGAACTGGAGATTATTGCTATCGTAGTATCAATGCTGCTCCAGCTGCCACTTCCGGATGTATCGACCAAGGTAATTGTTGCCCCAGCGCAAACGGTTGAGGGTCCGGTGATAGACCCAGCCGTCGCCAACGGGCAAAGGTCTACTCTTCTAATTACATTATTATAGTATTCTGCGATAAAAACATTGCCACCGGCATCACAGGTAATTCCCTGTGGTTCATTTAGACCAGCAGCAGTTGCCGCTCCGCCATCGCCTGTATAACTTGCTACTCCAGTACCGGCAATTGCACTGATGGTTCCTGATGTATCAATTTTACGCACTCTTTGGTTAAACCAATTAGATAAAAAAATGTTTCCATTATTATCGCCGGTTACTCCGTAAGAGGGACCTAATCCAGCAGCCGTTGCCGCGCCCCCGTCTCCACTGTACGTAGAAGAGCCTGTTCCCGCTAATGTGCTGATGATGCCCGATGCATTTATTTTTCGTATGCGGTAGTTGTTCACGTCTGAAAAATAAAGGTTGCCTGCCCTATCAATGTACAGGCCCCAGGGGTAATTTAAAGTGGCCGCGGAAGCTGCGCTTCCATCTCCGCTAAAGCCCGCAGTACCGGTGCCAGCAACAGTGAAGATGATGCCCGAAGTGTCAATTTTGCGAATATTATTAAAATTCTCTTCACAAAAATAGATATTTCCATTGGTGTCAACGGCGAGACAGGACGCGTCAATACTGGCTGCAGTAGCGGGAATTCCATCTGCCGTTGACGAACCTCCACCTGAGATTGTAGAGATAGTTCCGGAAGGAGCAATTTTACGAATGTAACTTGCTTCACTAACAAATACATTACCACTGCGATCGACGGCTACACTAAAGGTATTACTTATTTGTGCGGCAGTGGCAGGACCTCCATCGCCGGAATGACCTGCTCCGCCTGTACCTGCAAAAGTTGAGATCACCCCTGATGTGTTTACTTTTCTAATCCTGAAATTCCTCCCGTCTCCAATGTACATATTTCCGCTGCCGTCAAACGCCTGCCCCCTGGGATAAAACAATTGCGCTGACGTAGCCGCGCTTCCATCACCGCTAAAGCCGAGGTGACCAGTTCCACAAACCGTACTGATCACTCCAGACGGGTTTACCTTTCTCAGCCGATCATTCTGATAATCAGATACGTAAACATTTCCACTAGCGTCTATCATAATACCAGCCGGGCCGGCAAGGGTCGCCGAAGATGCTGGTATTCCGTCTCCGTTATAACCAATGACACCCGTACCAAATTTGGTGGAAATTATTCCAGATGTGCTAATTTTCCTTACTCTTTGATTAATCGCGTCCGATATGTAAATATTTCCGCCAGGATCAATAGCAATACCTGTGGGAGCTCTGAATTGAGCAGCAGTTGCGGGTCCGCCATCACCGGCAAACCCATAATAACCAATTCCGGCAATTGTGTAAATTACACCTGAAGTATTGATCTTCCTGATTCTATTATTACCATAGTCAGTCATAATCAACTCTCCACTTCCATTTATTGCCAGGCCAAAAGGAAGGCTTAACTGCGCAGCGGTTGCAGCACCTCCATCTCCGCTAAAACCTGCGGTTCCTGTGCCGGCAATAGTGGTTATGGTGCCACTCGGGGTTATCTTTCTTATACAATTGTTGCCT
>CANCOG010000138.1 GCA_947379685.1 Flavipsychrobacter stenotrophus
TATGATGGCAACTACAGCTATGCAGTTGGCGATTGACGCCTTTGGCCCTATTGCTGATAACGCAGGTGGTATTGCTGAAATGAGTGAATTGCCGAAAGAAGTTCGTGAAAAAACCGACGTTCTCGATGCTGTTGGTAACACCACTGCTGCAACAGGTAAAGGTTTTGCGATCGCATCTGCAGCGCTTACTTCTCTTGCTTTGTTTGCAGCCTATGTAGGTGTTGTTGAAAAAAATGGCTTTATGCTGAATGACGCTATCAATATCTACCACGCCGATGTATTGGCTGGTTTGTTTGTTGGTGCAATGATCCCATTCATCTTCTCTTCATTGGCAATTCGTGCCGTTGGTGAGGCTGCAATGAGCATGGTGGAAGAAGTTCGCCGTCAATTCCGCGAAATTCCGGGCATCATGGAAGGCACTGGAAAACCTGAGTACGATAAATGTGTGGCTATCTCTACGCAAGCTTCACTTAAAAAAATGATGCTTCCTGGCGCAATTGCTATCATATCTCCATTGTTGATGGGCTTCCTTTTAGGCCCGGAGGTATTGGGTGGATTCCTTGCAGGTGCTACTGTGTCAGGCGTACTGATGGGTATGTTCCAGAACAACGCAGGTGGTGCTTGGGATAATGCTAAGAAATCATTCGAGAAAGGTGTTGAGATCAACGGACAGATGTACTATAAGAAATCAGAACCACACAAGGCTTCTGTAACTGGTGACACTGTAGGTGATCCATTTAAAGATACATCTGGCCCATCTATGAACATCCTTATCAAGCTGATGTCAATTGTTGCCCTTGTAATTGCACCAACCATAGCCAGCATGCATAAGAATGATGTTCGTCACACAAATGTTGCACCAATTAAACAAGAAGTAAAATCAACTGGTGCAGTTGCACCAAAAGTTGAGAAAGTATACAGCATTAATTAAGTTTAACTCACTTTATTTCAACGCCCCATACAGAGTTTGTATGGGGCGTTTTTTATTATTTACATTGATTAAAAAGCAAATTAATTGGGTTTTAATAATCCGTTATTGCACGTCACGGGAAAAAGCATTAAAATTGTATTGCAAAAGCACCCTGCTTACCATTTATGAAGAAACCAGCCAAGAAAAACGAGCCTGTTCAAAAGGATAATGAACTGAAGCATGATGATAAGATCATACCTCAGGCTATAGAGACTTCCACACCATCGCATCCATTATTGTCAGATAAGAACCTAAAGAATTTCTTTTTCTTTTCACTCCTTTTCATGTTAGTGGTCGTTTGGGTATCCGGGTGGAATATCGGCTATCACCAGGATGAAATGGATATGAATAATTATGGAAAAGCCAATCTCGCTTATTATATGAGCGGAGGAAAGGACACCAGCTTTATGGGATCAAAAAAGGATGGTTTTGAAGTTGATTCTTTGCTTCGTTATTATGGTAGTGGCTTTGAATACATAGCAGTGGGGGCAAATAAGATTACCGGGCTTGACAACAGCAAACAAGAATTCAATGTCCGGCACATTTTTGCCCAGATATTCGGTATCGTCGCGCTTTTATTTGCCGGCCTTATTTCCAGGAAAATTGCTGGCTGGAAGGGGGCACTTTTCACTATCTGGCTGTTGTTCCTGTCACCGTCGTTTTTTGGGCATGTCTATTTTAATAGTAAGGACATTCCATTTTGTGCCGGGTATATAGCCACTTTGTACTACATATTTAATTTCCTGGAAGAGCTACCAAATCCTTCATGGAAGACTACAGTTAGTCTTATGCTTGCTTTTGCATTTACCACAAGCATACGTATAGGTGGTCTCTTGCTGTTCTTCTATATGGGATTATTCGCTGTTATTTACATCTTATTCAACAGAAAATTATTACCGGAAATATTGAAGAATGTAAAGGAACTTGCCTTAAAAATTGCAACGGTAGTGGGTGGTGGTATGGCCCTCGTTATCGTTACCTGGCCTTTCCTATTACGGAACCCAATTAAAAATCTGCCGGCAACCTTAACTGTCATTAAAAGATTTCCTATGAAAGTGACGCTCAACTTTGAGGGAGTCTATATGGATTCCCTGCGTGTACCTTCGCATTACATTCCAAAATACCTGCTGATAACCGCCCCACTCGTAGTGCTTGCACTCATATTTGCAGGAGTTTCCTTCTATTTATTGAAATTTGCTAAAAGAAGGAATCTATTGGGTTTTTTCATTTTGTTCGCTGTGTGCTTCCCTGTGATTTATGCAATTATCTCAAATGCAGCGTTATATTCCGGCTGGAGGCACTTTATATTTATTTATCCGGGGCTCTGTATTATCGCTACTATTGGTATAACGGAGATATTGGGATATGTTAAAAAGCCCGCATTGCAAGGCGCATTTATATTAATCTGTCTTATCGGGCTTGCCCGTCCTGTCCTTTGGGGCATCAGGAACCACCCTTACGAATACACGTATTTCAACGAAATTGCAGGTGGACTCAAAACTGCTTTTTCTGGTTATGAGACCGACTACTGGGAGATTACTGTAAAAAATAGTGTAGACTGGTTGATGAAAAGCGAAGATTTTACGCATATCAAGGATTCTGTAACGCTTGCCTCAAACGTGTATTTATTCACGAAGAATTACATTCACAAGCAATATCCAGGATCAAAAATAAGGTTTATTAGTTCTGGTGTCACCGGCCGTAACTCGCTTACATGGACATACGCCATTTACAATTCACTCTTCCTGAAACCGGAATATCTTGATAACTACTTTCCTCCACAGCCCTGCATTCATACTGAAAATATTGATGATGTCCCGATGACTGCAGTTTTAAAAGATACACTTCGCCTTGACCTGAAGGGCCTTGCTGCGCTGAAACTATCGAATCACAAGCTTGCTGATTCCTGCTACACAGAGTATTTACGGTTAACCAAGGATAACAACCCTGCAAACTATGCCTATATTAGCGTTGCAAAAGGCTCATTGGGCCAAAATGACGAGGCTATTGATGCTGCAAACAAATGCATACAATACAACATTTCAAATGTATTAGACTACAATGCTTATTGCGGATTGGGTATTGGGTATGGAAACAAGGGGGAGTTTGAAAAAAGTATCAATGCCTTAAAGAAAGCTGAAAGCCTTATGCCTAATGAGCATTACTCCAAGGATATTCTACGCCAGGTATATGCAGCACAGCGGGCAGTTCAAAGTGGTCAGAGGTAGCAAAAGATCTGTAGTTACAGTTCGTCATATTTAAAATCGACAGTTACTTTCATTCGTTCTCTTTTCTTTGTAAAAACGTGCCAGTCACCATCATAATTGATGGTGACCGGGTATAGTTTATGGCCAATTTGCTTCGTCCTAACTTTCATTCTTACGTTAAAATCATACAAGAGTGTGTTGTATGACAACTCATAATCTCGCCCTACTATGCTGTAATCATCTTTTCTAAACCAGGTTACCAATTCATTGTAAACCACCTTTTTAATGTAATCCGGTTTGGGAGTGATACTGAACCGGTAGCAATCAATCCCCTCAAATATTTCCTGCCGGATACTGAAATTATATTTCTCAGCCTCTGCTTCTTCAAACAGCGATGCCCTGTCTCCCATAAAGGGCACTCCCCTAACCCGTGATCCAGGATTAAACATCAGCTGCTTTAACTCATATTTGCTCTTTTCCAATCTGCTACTACCCTGCATTTCCAAACCTCCTGCAACTACGTCGGACTGATCACATACCCATTGGTCTGAGTAGAAAAGATTAAAAAATAACTCAGCTGTATAGTAATTGTAGCTACCGTCCTTTTTAAGAAAATCCCCGGTGGTCTCCTGCGAAGTTACCTGAGTTATCCTGCAGCCTCTTTTGTTTATCAACTGCTTGTTCTGGTTATGCATAGAAGCAATTACTTCGCCCTTTTTTCCAAAAGCTGTGAAAGTGTTCACTGCAGAAAAGGGCACCAAATGCAGGCTCTTAAATGCCTTGTAAAACGTCGTATCATTTTGCACCCTTCGGATGAACGCACGAGTGTCAAAGCCTGACTTCACGATAAAACTATCCAACACGATTGGTATCCTAAAGGCACTGGCCGTATCAAAACGTTGGGCATAGCATTTATTGTCCTCCAACAGGAAGGATAGTAAGCATATTACTGCGAGTACTGCTAGTTTTCTCATCAAGCCTTGTCTTGCGTTCTTGTAAAAAACTGTGCCACACCCTTATGGTGTGGCACAATACAATTTTTCATAAAATGGTAGACATATATAAATCTATTCTTCAGCCCGTTTCAAATGATAATCAGGAATAGCAGATACAATTAACGGATATTTTTCCAGAGTAACATCGGAAGGATCAAGGCCAAAACCACGCTCTTCAGAAAGGCTGAATTTTTTGAGGATGAAATATCCGCGCATTAACAACCTCTCCCATAATGGCAATGAATTATCCCTGGAAAGGAACTTTTCCATTACAATGAACCTGAAATCACCCATAACATTATTCTTGCTCAGAGATTCGTAACGGCTCACCACATTTACTTCCTTATTCTGCACCATTTCCTCCACTACTCTACGGAACATATACTGTATCCTGTGTTCAACCCTGAAACCTAACCTGAATTCAACCCTGATGATCTCGTTGGGCACAATAGTCTGCACCACATATTCCATAGTATATGGGTCATCGAGTACATCCACGTGCACAAACCAATAGATATCGGCCCTTTTGGGCTTGCGGTACAAAATGGAATAGATAACCTTATGTTCTATCTCCTTCGGGTTATTGGCACTCGTAAGATACACCAGGTGTGTTGCATATTTGTTGATTCCAGGGTCATTGCTCAACTCTTGGATGATGGGAACATAGTTTTCCAACCGCACGAATTCAACATACCTATTCTTTATCTTACGTGCCTTGAACCATATGAGCATTGCCATAAACAGCCCACCCGCAACAATAATAGTTACAACACCACCTTCAACAAATTTCTCAATGAGGTTGGCGTACAAAAACGAAAACTCTATGGTGAAGTACACAGCAAGATAGGCAGCGATCCATATGATTGGTACCCGTTTAACGAACATGTAGAACGAAAATAGACATGAGGTCATGATCATGCAGATAGTAATTGAAAGGCCGTAAGCCGCCTCCATGCGCGATGACTGCTGGAAATATAAAGTTATAGCCGTACAACCCACAAACAACAGCGTATTGATACCCGGAATAAACAATTGCCCGCGCTCGACAGTAGGGTAATTGATCTTCATCTTCGGCCATAAGTTGAGCTTTATCGCCTCACTAATAAGCGTAAAAGAACCAGATATCAAAGCCTGACTGGCAATGATCGCTGCAACCGTAGCAATAATGATACCTGGTAACAGGAACCAGTGTGGCATCAGTTCATAAAACGGGTTTTTGGATGCAGAATTCCATACTACACCACTTTTGAGACTCAGCAAATATGCTCCCTGTCCAAGGTAATTCAGTATAAGACAAACCTTTACAAATGCCCAGGAGTACCGGATATTAGGCCTTCCGCAATGCCCAAGATCGGAATACAATGCTTCTGCACCAGTTGTACAAAGGAACACTGCACCTAATATCCAGAATCCCTTGGGATAAACGGTAAGAATTTTAATTGCGTAATAGGGGTTCAAAGCCTCAAAAATCCGCCAGTCATTGGCATTATATAATTTAAAAAGACCAAGGGCCGCCAGCATCATAAACCATAGCAACATGATATTACCAAATGCTTTTCCAATAGTAGACGTGCCAAATTGCTGGAAAAAGAACAACACACCCAAAATGGATATCACTATATACACAATGGACATGTTGCCCATGTGTTGTAGTGGGCCGATGTTACGTAAGCCTTCAATAGCTGACGTAACCGAAATTGGCGGAGTGATCATACCATCGGCCAGCAGGGCTGCACCGCCTATCATAGCCGGAATTACAGTCCACTTGCCATGCCTCCTGACAAGAGCGAATAATGAAAAAATCCCCCCCTCACCCTTATTATCGGCCTTAAGGGTAAGCATCACATACTTTACTGTCGTTTGAAGTGTGAGGGTCCAGATTATACACGATAGGGCGCCCGTAATCAATAACTCGTCAATTACTTTCCCGTTACAAATGGCATTCATAACATACAAAGGGGAAGTACCGATGTCGCCGTAAATAATGCCTAATGCAATTATCATTCCTGCAAGAGACACCTTATTCAGATTATTAGTCAAAGGAGGGGCTTAATTTTTTTATAAGCGGGGGCAAAGTTATGCAATTAAAAAATTAAAATTCAAATTATCAGGGCTCAATAGTCGAGGCTACTCAAATAATTTTATGGAGTATTTCATAATTGACACGAATAGTAACAAATATTCACTTTCCTGAGCACTAAACCCTTAGCCAGAAGAGCCAATTAACCTACTCGTCATTTAGCTGATATAGCTGCACAGGGTAATTTCCCAACGGGAATTTTAGTAGTAAAAAAATGGCTAAAGCACAATGCTTCAGCCATTTTCATTTTATATAAAAGTTATGTTTTATTGAATTACTACTCTTTTAACAACAGGCGCGTTGTTACCATTGTTATATTTAATTTTTACGAAGTAAATACCTGGAGTTAAACGTGCTGTATTCAATTCAACATTTGCACTATTGATATTACCCATGTTAATTACTACCCTACCAGTGTTGTCAAAAACAATGATTTCATTTACGAATTCTGAAGACCTGATATTTACCATTTCTGAGGCTGGGTTAGGGAAGATGGTAGTTTCGATATTTGAGTTTACTTGATCAACACCGGCAATCGTTGTACAAACTACACTATACAGGAACTGAGTAATAAGCGAATCAACCGTAAAAAACTTTGCCGCATCACTCGCCCATGGCACATGACTGTCGCCAGGGAATACCTTACTCATATGATATATTCCGTGTGCCGCATATGCCGGTTCAAGAGAGCCCAAACCACACAAGGTTACATGTACAGGAACGCCAATATTTGGCTGACCACAGTAAAAAGGAACGACCAGATCAGCATCACCCTGAGCATTTACTGAGGGAAGGTTATTCGGACCAACAAAAGAGGTCATATTGAGCGCACCAGCAAGATTAATTACCGCCTTTGCCCTTGGTGTGTGACCCGGATTTCCACTATTACCTTCAAAACCGCCATTTGCTGCTAATGCTGATGCAATATACGATGGTGCTTCTCCAACACTATCCAGATATCCGACATGCATGTACAAAACAGCACCGGCTGAATTACCACCAATGAAAATATTATTTGTATCAATACGGTAGGTAGCCATTGTAGCTGAATCCTTACTAAAGTACCTGATGGCAGCCTTACCATCGCTCATAGCTTTTATTACTTCATTAATTGCGTAAGTTGAATCGGGGCTGATCATATTGATTATATTACCGAGGCGGTAATCAATAGAAGCAGTCACATAACCACGTTTAGCAAAATTGCGACAAAGCCAAACTACTGTAGAATCATCGTTTCTTGCTCCACTAACGAAACTACCCCCATGAGCCAGTATGATTAATGGCCTTTTGGGAATGGTATCACCCACAGGCTGGTAAATATCCATTTTGAGCCCGTAAGGAGTAGAATAAATTACGCTATCCTTTTGTACAGATGGGAATATTTCTGTGACATAACGATTAAACGGACATTGCGCGGAAGAGGTACCGGCAGAAAAGATAAGGAAGCATAGAGCTGCAAATATGTATAGTTTATTGCTCATTACTGGGTGTTTTATTTTTTTGTGAAATTAAGAAAAATATTTCTTTTTATCAGAAAAGCTAGTTGGGCATTCATTTAAAAAAAATGAATGCCCCTAACTATAGCTTTTGCCTCGAAATTTCGGAAAATCTCGTCTCTTTAGTCATTAGTTCTAAGTTTGCTATGCTTGCGGCTATAAGTATAATATATTACCAAACCAATAACCAGCCAGCCACCAAGACGAGCCCAGTTGGTCCAACCCAGACCAGCAATCATAGCTCCACAAACGGCAATACCTAAAACAGACACCACTGGCACCATTGGTACTTTGAACTGACGCGGTATTTCGGGATTAGTCACTCTAAGAATCCAAACGCCTGCGCAAACCAGCATAAATGCAAACAATGTTCCGATACTCGTCATATCTCCGACAATGTCACCCGGAACGAAAGCAGCAAAGCCGCCTACCAACACCAGGAATATCCAGTTTGATTTATACGGTGTATGAAACTTGGGATGCAAATCAGAGAACAACTTAGGAACCAGACCATCGCGGCTCATGGAATAAAACACACGGGACTGTCCCATGAGCATCACCAAAATTACTGAGCTAAATCCAAATAGTATGGCTACAGTTACTAAGTTAGCCAGCCAACTATAATTAGTCATGTAGGTCTTAATTGCGTAAGCAACCGAAGCTTCCTTACCTTTTGTTGCATCGCGAAAATCTTCGAAGTTGGCAACCCCCGTAAGAACATGGGCAAACAGAACATACAAAATAGTACAGACAGCAAGTGAGCCGAGAATACCAATGGGCATATCTTTTTTGGGGTTCTTTGCCTCTTGTGCAGCTGTAGAGACGGCGTCGAAGCCAATAAAGGCGAAAAACACGACACCTGCCGCACCGAGAATACCCCAGATACCACCAAAATTATGTGCAACGCCCTGTGAATCAGAATAAACCGTAGCAGCAGGTATATATGGAGTGTGGTTGGCTTCCTTCATATATGCCCAACCCAGAACTATAAAAAGTACTACAATTGAAACCTTTGATATTACAATAATTCCATTCACAACTGCCGATTCTTTACTGCCCTTAATAAGTAATAAAGTGATCAGGAAAATGATGATGAGCGCCGGAATATTCATGATACCATGGCTAACAACCTGGCCGGCAGCGTCTTTTAGGGACTCAAACGGCGAATGCGACCACTCATATGGGACTCGCATGCCAAACATTTCCAATAGCTTGTTCAGGTATTCGCTCCAGGCTATGCCCACTGTAGCAGCCCCAACTGCATATTCCAGCACAAGGTCCCAGCCAATGATCCAGGCCACCAACTCGCCCATAGTTGCATAAGAATAAGTATATGCGCTACCTGCTATGGGTATCATTGAAGCAAACTCAGCGTAACATAAGCCTGCCAGCGCACATCCAATTGCAGCAACTATAAAACCTATTGTTACTGATGGCCCGGCATTATTTGCAGCAGCGGCTGCTGTACGTACGAACAAACCCGCTCCGATAATCGCTCCTATACCTAATGCAACCAGGTTTCCGGCACTTAAGGTACGCTTGAGCGTATGTTCTCCATCGGAAGAATCCTGCAGCAGTTGCCCTATTGGTTTTTTTGTGAAAATACCCATGAATCGTTGTTATAAAAATCAGAAAAGGCTAAGATAGGGGTTTAGTTGATAAGTTGTTAATAGTGGCAGTACGAACATCATAATATATCAAAGTAAAATAATATTTTGTGCATGAAAAACACATACCATCGGCTGTCCTTTCTAACTTTTTATTGAACTTTAGCGATTTAGAAAATCTTTATCATTCCGTTAGCCAAATACGATTGCCAAATTCCTAAAATTACATTAGGTTTGAAAAATGTTTTCAAGCCGCCGCAGATCCGGTATATTGTTTATACTCTTCTTTTTGATCACTGCCTTGCCTGCTATTGCCCAACCAACATTGCCCGACATGATCGGCAGCAATGAAAAAGGGCTGGTACTGCTCTCCTGGACGTGCCAGTATGATGGTGTTAAATCAATTTCTGTGCTCCGTTCGTCAGATAGTACTTTCAATTATTCTACAGTCGGCTATGTAAAAAAACTCTATAAAGGTGTTCAGGGCTTCATTGACGGCCACCCCTACCCAGGTAAGAACTATTATAAATTAGCAATTGTATTTAATTCTGGGTTAACATGGACTTGTAACCACCTTGGTGTTTTTGTTGATACTTTTTCAGTGAGCACAAGGGGAATGTTGCCCTCAAATGAGGCTTTGCAAAAATTATTAGTAACTGAAAATCTGGATAAAGCACCAAAAACTGAATCGGCGAAAACCAAGCCGGCACATGCTCCTGCTGACCGGGATAAATATATGGAAGTGCTGCATAAGGATACCACCTCAACTGCAGCCAGCCAGGAAAAACAAAAAATAAAGCTGAATAACGAAAATGAGGAACCTGGTATTAACTCATACATGGATGCCCTGCCAGAGGCAAAACGTCCGAAAATAGTAGTCTCTTATGACGACGATATTAACAACGTAGCCGAAGATCTGGTGAAAGAAGGTGCTGCGATGCCAGCGCCTGAACAAAAGAAAAAAATCAGCCTGACATTTGATGACAAGGACGATGTTAATTCTTTTATTGACGCTCTTCCTAAAACCCAGGACCGAAAAATTACCATTTCCTATAACGATGATACTGCCGACCTGGAGAACGCACCGACATTTGGTAAAGAGAATAAACCAGTACAAACTGCGCCTGAAAAAAGAAAG
>CANCOG010000139.1 GCA_947379685.1 Flavipsychrobacter stenotrophus
CTTTGACCGGGCCGCAACTCATCTGGCTCTACGTCATTCAGATCCTGGATCTGTTTAACGGTCACACCATTGCGTTTTGCTATGGTTGAGAAATTATCTCCCTTCTTAACGGTATAGAATTTGCCTCCCTTGGCTGGCTTGCCGCCACCTGCATTTACTGGCTTTTTCGGCTTCACCGGTTTTACAGGCCCTACAAGATCATTGGAAATTTTAATAGGTTCCGATTTTGTAGCCTGCTGAGGGGGAGGTATCAACCGGGTATCGTCGGTATACACAACCTTATCCAATTGAGCTTTAAGGCTTTCCAGTTCATCCTTAACCGAATCGGCAGGAGCCGCTTTAGCCGGCACGACCGCAACGGCAGAATCAGCTTTCTTAACAGGGGCAGTTACAGTGCTTTGAACCGGATCTACTTTAGCAGCATTACTATCCGCCGGTACATGAATTGTGGTCACAAATTTATCCCGGGCTACATCCTGAATTACAGGTTTTGCGGGGGTGCTGTCAACTGGCTTTGTATGGTTTACCTTAATAAACTGATCTGGAGGAGTAGGCTTTACATAGGAAAGGTTGGTGGTGCTTTTCAAATCAGGTGCCGGGGTGGGGCGCAATGCTGGTTTGTGGCTGGCTCCATTCTGTAGCTCCAATGTAGCGCCGGAAGCTGGCTCGTCGCCTGGTTCCAGCATATTGAGGGTCATGAGTTTCTTTAAGACCATACCTTCTTCCTGAGCTATCAGGAAAATGTTCTCGTTTTCCTTTACCGTGTGTTTCACATGCGTTCCGGAATTGAGCTTACGCTCCAGATAAACCAGCATATTGAAGGGCAGCGGCGCATCAGAAAGGTCGTTGATCTCCAATAAGTGAGAATACTTGATGTTGTACTTTACCGCATATTGCAGCAACAGATCGCCCTTGAATGCGTAAAACGCTTTCAGGCCGTTAACGGTTATGATCTTGCCGCTATCATATTTATTGTCAGCTGTAGCTACCGGAGCAGCTGTTGGAACCTGGATCTTAATAGTATCTGGCTTTACAACGGGAGGTGGTGCCGGCTTGGCAATTTCCACTTTTGCTATAATTTGCTCCTGTGGCTTTACTGTATCCTGATGAGGGGCAGCAGGTTTAACTACAGTTTCAGCAACAGCAACCGGCTTGGCTGGCTCTGACTTCACTACTTCAGGAGCCTTAACTGTATCAACCCTGGCAGCCAATTGCACCATTGCTTTGGGCGTATCGGTTTTGGCTACTTGCGGGGCAATTGTTTTCGGGGAGTCCACCTTTACAACAGGCTGAGCTATAGACTTGGGTGAATCGACCTTCGCAACTACAGCAACTGGTTTAACTGTATCCTTTTTTACAACAACAGCGGGAGCTGCTTTAGGCGTTTCCGGGGCATCATTGTTGACTATTATATGATGCACACTATCCACCATATTCTTTATTTCACTGAAAGACGAAGCCTTTGCCGGCTGCACAGTGTCACTCTTCGGAATTATTCTTTTTAAAGTATCCTCTCCGGGAACCGGCCTAGCCAGTGGTGGTGCAGAAAGCGCCAGAGTGTTCACTTTCTCCGGATTAACTGCAATTTCAAGGGGCTCCTTTTCCGGCTGAGACTTATGCTCTTCCGTCTTGAAAGCCATTGTGTATATTTTGGTAGACGAACTATCAAGTGCCGAATAAGTGAATTCCTGTAGTTTAAAATCCTCTATAATTTTTATCAGGCGCTGTGCATACTGGGGATTGGTGGCATACCCGCACCTTTTCAGGCCCATAGCCCACGATGCATAGTCGGTTTTTGACAGATTGAACAACGGCGAATACCGCCTGTTCCTTTTCAAATAATCGGAGTGATCTTTATAAGACTCTGCCGCGCAGGAATATTTTATGAAACATTCTTTAGGGGCATCGTCATCATGCAGGAACCTGGGGCCTTTATAATCGTCTTTACATTTAATGCCGAAATGGTTATTGGCCATACAAACCAGTTCACTTTTTCCCGCCTCCGTCTCCAACACCCCCTGCGCAAGTGTAACGGACGCCGGTATACCCGAACGTCTTTGCTCGGCCACAGCCATTTCGGAATACTGCTCAATATACCTTTGCGCCCTCACGGTAAAGCTGTCCTGAGCGCCGGCTTTCACAGTAACCAGTAAAAGAGCAAAGCAGAATAGTAGATGTTTTGTCATCAGAGGCATTGTTTATATTAGAATCAGCGAAATTTGTGGAACTTTTTGCAAAAGTACGGCTAACTCAGTTAACCTCAAACTTATGTAACATTTGAAAGTGCCAAGTTTTCAAATCTATTTTCTCAAAAAATTGCATATCTCACTTTGTCGACAATACTCATTATTTTATATTCGCGAAATTTCTTTTGATGACGACTGATGATAACCTATATGAAATTGACGAAATAAATGGAGAGGGATCGTTAAAATACTTTTTTTTAAGTAGAGGAGAGCAAGATGTGATTAAAGCTATTGCCTATGATTATGTACAACAACTTAGAGACTCACAACTATTTAACTTAGGGTTCGGGGACTATAATATTGAAACGGACCAAATAGATGATTCAATTAACTCAAATAATGGCGACCATTATAGAGTCTTTAATACCGTATTAAGTACAGTCCCGAAGTTCTTCAAATTACACCCTAATGCGACCATGGTCGTTCAAGGCAGTGACCAGGGCACTGCCTTTTTGAATAAATGCAAAGAAACATGCCGGAAAGAGTGTGGAAATAGCTGTAAAAACATAAATAGACGGATTAAGGCCTACAGGTACTTCGTAGAAAAAAACTACGATAAATTGATGGGAAATTATACTTTTTTTGGCGGTATAAAAACAGAAGAAGGTGTACTTTTACATGACAATTACGAATTTGGCACCGAGTATGATTTGGTCTTTTGCAAAATAAAT
Organism: Flavipsychrobacter stenotrophus; assembly: GCA_947379685.1. Classification (GTDB taxonomy): domain Bacteria; phylum Bacteroidota; class Bacteroidia; order Chitinophagales; family Chitinophagaceae; genus Flavipsychrobacter; species Flavipsychrobacter stenotropha_B. The sequence goes on from CANCOG010000139.1 coordinate 2,918, forward strand.
GTAAATTTGCAACATGAAAACTAAAGAAAACAACACTGGCAAACTGGTAAAAGTACCACAAAAGGTTTTGCTTTCCTTGGTGGCAAATAAGCTAAAAGACCGCGTTTTATTTCCTGAAAAAGTAGAGACGGTAAAATATTCCTTAAGGAATATTGAAGTTTCAAAATAGACTAAAATCTATAGTATAGTGAGGTGCGGAAACTGAACCTTTCTATTTTTGTCCCGATCTATTATTCTTCCCTATTCTCATATTACAAGGGGTATTTTATAGAATAGGTATATTATCAAAGACATCAACTAAATTCCATACAAGGGGATAGCCCATTTGGGGGGACTAGACCGACGGTGGCAAAGAATGGCGCACTCAGCAAAAAATTAATAGGCCTGAAATTCGACAGTTCGCTCGGCGTCCAGTTGCCGCTGCCGGGCCCTTTTAATACCTGGTGCCATAATTATTCCGGCAACCAGCCCTGTAACTAACCCGCCAAAGTGGGCTGCATTATCAATATTGCCTCTATACCCCATGGCGAGGTTATAGAGAATAAAGACTACCGTCATTCTTAAAAACTGCTTCCTGATGTCATTTGGAAAAACTCTGGAAATAAGCAGGGCAACGAAAACACCATATAACCCAAATACCGCCCCTGAAGCCCCCACACTTACCGTAGCCGGGTGCCACCACAAACTGGAAACACTACCGGCAATTGCAGCTAACAGGTAAACGATCGTAAACCGCCACCTACCCAATACCGGTTCTACCAGCACACCCACAAACACAAGGCCAACCATATTAGATACCAGGTGGGTAATGCCCCCATGCAAAAATGTACAGGAAAGCAACCGCCACCATTCTCCGCTCATAGTTGCCGGCCTGAAATTAGCACCCCAATGCAGCAAATCGCTCACCTGAAAAGTACTAAATCCCAGACCTGCCAGAGCCATTAACGCAAAAACAAGGATATTCAAATCCATAGCCAGTGGCGTACCGAAGTAACCTTCCCGGGGAATAAAAAATCTTAAGAACTCATTGGGCTCCTGTTCACCGGCAATCTTCAGTCCGCTGGTATACAGCATCCACTCACGTCGGTCAAGGGTAACAAATAGGAGGACAAAGAAAACAAGGAATGTTCCCGCACCCAATGAAATGATAAAAAATAAAAGGCTATTCCCGGCTCTTTCAGCAAATGGCTGGTTAACGGGTTGCAGCACAAGAACAGCCGCTGCATCCTTTACACCTCCCTGATTCAATGACAGAATATAATGTTCTTGGGTTGCGTTCTGCCCCACCCGTTCTAGGTATACAAATTGGGAAATATTGCTGGTATCAAAACTGTACTTCGTTTCTGCAACGAACTGATCCCAAAGCTTTTTCTTTTCGGCAGGAGCCATTTTACTGTCTATTGTTCTGGAATAGTTGAACCCTAACCACACCCTACTCCCGGTTGCAGGCACATCAACCGTGTCTTTTTGCATCGGCACAACAATATGAAACTGATACACCAATTGCTCATCGCTCATGCCCTTCACTTCAGTTGAACCATAAACCAGTGCCTTCTGTTTATTGATAAAGTGATGACCCACCTCGTAATACCTGGTTGGGGTGCGCACGTCCATCCTGCTCACATCCTCTACCTTGATAAGTTTACCTGTAGCTGCCCCCATGTAAGATTGTGCAAATATTGCGGGTAATGCTATAGCCGCCCAAACCATTAGCAACAGCGCAAAACTATCTTTATATCTGCTCCCGAATCTTACCATCTTCATCCGGGGCTGGTACCATATTAAAATGGGTACCCAAGGCAGGCAGACCGGCAAAATAAGATCGGGAATAATATCTTTCAGCTGAAACAATTGCAGCTGTTTCAGCAACAGCCAGTTGAGACCGGTATACACGGCTATAAACCCCAGGGATATATACAGAAAGGGCAACAATAATAATTTAAATTTCTCCCGGGCTGCAGGCGTCATAGACTGCAAATTACGGAACATTACAAGACTCCCGTACCGGTTGCCACCCATAGCCCTATCGGGAAAAGCAATAATTATTCAGGTGTGTTAGCTGTATGCAAACTGAATTTCGGAGCGCACACCTAATAGGTAAAATAATTGGCGGATAAAAGTTTCGCGCAAAGCCGCCAAGGCGCAGTTCCTAGTTTATACAGATCCAACCAATTCGATATTAAGACGCAAAGGAAGATCCCGTTATGGCAAAAACGTTGCCCGACTATAAGCTCGTTTACCCAATACTCAAACTCAGTTTAAATAAAGAGAGCCGCTTCGCGGCTTTGCGCGAAAAAGCTGTCGCAACTCCACTGGACACTATTCCCAACAATCAAAGTCATTTAATCAGCAGGCCTCTTTTGCGGCTTGGCCCCTAGTTAGGACAAACCGAAATCCTCGACCTGGCGGCTTTGCGCGAAAAAAAATCACCCTCCACCCAGCACCGATAAATTCCTCATCACCCCCTTCCACTTCGCACGTTTCATCGGTGAATTTTTAAAAATCCGGTTGAATGACTCTTCCCCCAGCTCAAACCATTGATTCAAAGACAGATCAAGAACTTCCGGGATCGGGTTAAACTTCGGCTCATTATGCGGTTTGGAAAAACGGTTCCATGGGCACACATCCTGGCATATATCACAACCAAACGCCCACCCCTCCATCTTATTATGAAACTCGGATGGGATAAGGGCATCTTTCAGCTCGATAGTGAGGTAGGATATGCACTTTCCCGCATCAACTTCCGCAGGAGAAATAATGGCATCAGTCGGACAGGCATCAATACATTGCGTACAGGTGCCACAGTGGGAGGTATTAAATGGAACATCAGGCACCAGTTCAAGATCAGAAATGAGGGTGGCAATGAAGAAGAACGACCCTGAATGCCGGGTAAGCAGGTTGCCGTTTTTTCCTACCCATCCCTGCCCGCTGCGCACCGCCCAGCTTCGTTCCAGAACAGGCGCACTATCCACAAACCCACGCCCGTCCACCGCCCCAATGTTCGTATTAATGAACGCCAGCAGCTCATTTAATTTATCCCTGATGACAAAGTGATAGTCGGTGCCCCAGGCATATTTTGCTATTTTCGGCATATCGGTCTGCTGTGTTGCGGTTGGGTAATAATTGAGCAGCAATGTTATTACCGACTTCGCACCTGGCACCAGTTTGCGCGGGTCTGTGCGCAGGTCGAAATTGCGCTCCATATAACCCATACCCGCCTGGTGGCCCTTTTTCAGCCATTGCTCCAGCCGCACTGCATCATCTTCCAGCTGGACAGCAGCAGCAATACCACAACTGTTAAACCCCAGGCGCAATGCCTCAGTTTTAATAAGCTGTGTATTTTTATCTGCTGCGGATTTGGAGATCATGAACTTGCAAAGCTATGTAGTTTAGACTTGCCTGAAGGGTGATTTTAGCCTGAATAATTCATGAAAATGGATTTGAACCGTCAAGTTGCACCGGCTTTCAAGCCGGGGGTAAAGACCAGAACCAGTCGGCTTTAGCCAAACCTGCTGCACAATGGGGCAAAAGCCGAGCTTAGTATCAACTGTTCCCCGGCCTGAAGACCTGTGCTACTTGCAAAATTAGCCCTACATAATTTCAGACACCTGGGCGAGGCATAATTCATCTATCTCGTTATCTTCCTTATCCTATAATTATAAACATCAGCGAAAAAAACATTCCCCTGATCATCTACTGCAACACCACAGGGCCAGTTTAACCGGGCACTAAGTGCGCCCCTCCGTCTCCCGAAAAGCCACCTCTATATGAACCGAGTGGATACACTGGAATAAAATATGAGTAGCCTGTGCCAGCAATAGTTGTAATTAGACCATTTTTATCAATCTTCCGGAGACGTTGGTGCTCGCCATTCGTAAAATATAAATTGTCGTCTTGGTCAATTGCTATTCCCGATGGAATTTGATCGGAAGTATCTGGTCCCGCAAATCCGCCACAATCAATTTCAGCAGCCGTTGCAGGACCACCGTCACCTTTGAATCCAGATGTGCCATTTCCTGCAATTGTCATTATTATGCTATTTGTAGCAATTTTGCGTATCCGGGCCCCGCTTTCAAAAAATATATTTCCTGAAGCATCAATGGCAATTCCCAAAGAGCAATAGACATTAGCTGCCGTTGCCTGCCCACCATCTCCTTCGTAACCACCTACTCCGGTTCCTGCTATAGTGGTGATCACTCCGCTGGTATTTATTTTTCTAATTCGAAAATTCCAGTAATCTGCTACGAATAAATTCCCAGCCTGATCTACTGCAATTCCCTCTGGATCATTGAACTTAGCATTGATTGCCAAGCCGCCATCGCCACCAAAACCCACCATTCCGTTGCCAGCAATTGTGGTAATAATGCCGTAAATATCGACTTTGCGAATCCGATTATTACCATCGTCAACAAGGTATAGATTTCCATTTTTGTCGCAGCAAATTTCGTTGACGTGCCCTAATTGTGCGTCGATGGCAGGGCCATTATCTCCACTGTAACCACTCGTTCCCGGGTTTCCTGCAATTCTGTGTACCCGGCCATCACTTGTTACTTTATAAACTGCAGAAAAATCAGCAAAATAAAAATTACCGCTGTGATCGGTTGCAACCCTCAATGATTTTATGTTGCAGTCCGTCGCCATTGCTCCATCTACAGGAAACGCCGTATCACCCCCATTGCCAGCAACTGTTGTAATTATTGGCCCGCCTGAGTTGTGCTTTTTACATCCCCATGAAAGAAGGCAAATTGCGACGGCGGCGATAATGATTTTCATAATGGAAAATTTTGGGTATCGGTTTAGATCATTAGAGAAAGTAGGGCAACTGAAATTAGCAAAAAGGGGGCCAGCGACATTAAAGGCTTTCGAGAATATTTTATCTTGTTACCTTTCTTATTCTATAATTATATGCATCAGCGATAAAAATATTCCCCTGATCATCAACAGCAACATCGGCCGGCCAGTATAGCTTGGCGGCTATAGCCGGACCGCCATCACCCGAAAATCCACCTATTACCCAGCCTTGCTGGCCCCAGTATGTACCATCGCCAGCAAACGTTGAAATAATACCGTTTCTATCTATTCTTCTTATGCGCTGGTGGTATCCATCAGGGAAGAATATATTGCCCTCACGATCAACTGCAATACCAGATTGTACTATGCTGTAAGGGGTTGGGTTTGCCATACCTCCACCTTGTATTTCAGCAGCAGTTGCAGGACCGCCATCCCCAGTAAAACCTTCCGTGCCGTTTCCGGCAACTGTTGTTATCATTCCGTTTGAACTGATTTTACGAATTCTGATACCACTAAACATATAAATATTCCCGGCATCATCAACACCAAGGCCATATGATCCATATATCTTTGCTACAGTAGCTGGCCCTCCGTCACCTTCGAACCCACCGACACCTGTCCCCGCCATGGTGCTGATAATGCCATTTGGGTCTACCTTTCGTATGCGGTAATTCCATCCATCTGAAATGTAGACATTTCCTGAATTATCAATAGCAACGCCGTCGGGTGAATTAAGTTGGGCATTTGTTGCCTGCCCTCCATCTCCGCTGTATCCCTTTATACCATTCCCGGCAATAGTGGATATTATTCCGTAAACGTCGACTTTCCGTACTCGTTGATTTTCCGGGTCAACAAGAAACAGATTGCCGTTTTTATCAAATTTCATATAAGACACACGGCCCATTTGTGCTTCAAGTGCAGGTCCATTGTCTCCACTAAATCCACTATCCGCTTGTTTCCCAGCAAACCGGTGCAAACGTCCATCCATTGAAACCTTGTATATTGAAGTGCCATCAGAAAAATAGAAATTTCCATTGTGATCTGCTGCAACATTATGAGCTGCAATATTGCAGTCAGTTGCCATTGCTCCATCTGTGGGGAAATCTTTAATATCTCCATTGCCAGCAACGGTTGTAATAATCGGCCCACCTGAGTTGTGCTTTTTACACCCCCATGAAAGAAGGCAAATTGCAAGGGTTGTGATAATGATTTTCATACTAAAAAATTTTGGGTACTGATTTTAGGTACTTAATACTTAGCAAGGTATAGTAATAGCCTTGGGCCAACTGTACTTTGTGCTCTTTATCTATTCGTTTAACATCCGAAATAGTGCCCCTTGTGAATACCTTTGTGGCCTTTGTGTTAAAGTATTCAAGCACAAATACACACCCTTGCTAGTTTCGCAGACTAAACCGGATCACTAAAGTTACCGAAACATAGGTAAATTATCTGATAAATTCTAATCATCAATGGTAGTTGGAATGAGACAGACGGGGGCTTTATCCAGGCATCGTTCCTGATTTTATAATTATTATTATTTTCTTTAGGAACGTTGAGAAAATAAAGTGCACCATATAGCGAAGTTGTTTTTCCTTTGTGCGAGGCGAAAAATCTGCGAATAGTGAACTATTTAAAGACTTTTTCAACGAAGCAGAAATGAAAAAGAACAAGATAGATGGTGCATTTTAATTTGTCATCGTTCCTTAGTTACTTTACAGTTATAAACAAAGCCTTTGTCATGATCAGCATCCGCAACATCGTAAAGCAATACGCCAGTCATAAGGCGCTGTCCGATGTGAGTATAGAAATAGAAAAAGGTAAGGTGTTTGGTTTACTGGGGCCAAACGGCGCAGGGAAAACTTCGCTTATCCGCATCATCAACCAAATCACCGGGCCGGATTCGGGCGAAATATTATTCGACGGCCAAAAACTGAACCAGCTCCATATCAATAATATTGGCTACCTCCCGGAAGAACGGGGGCTGTATAAAAAAATGGAGATCGGCGAACAGATCATTTACCTGGCACAACTCAAGGGACTGACCGCTCAGGAAGCTAAACACCGCGCAAGAAAGTGGTTTGTAAAACTGGGCATTGAAAGCTGGTGGACGAAGAAGATAGAAGAGCTATCGAAGGGCATGCAGCAAAAAGCGCAGTTCGTCGCTACTGTGATCCATGAGCCGCAACTCATCATTCTCGACGAACCCTTTACCGGCTTCGACCCCGTAAATGCCGAGGTCATCAAGAACGAAATTCTGGAACTGAACCGCAACGGGGCTACCATTATCTTCTCCACCCACCGTATGGAAAGCGTGGAAGAACTGTGCGACTCTATTGCCTTGCTCAACCTGTCACACAAAATACTGGATGGCAAGGTAAAGGACATCCGCAACCAATACCGCACCGGCACCTATATTCTGGAATACGAGGGCGGAAAACTGGACTTGGGCAACCAGGGCCCATTCACCATTATCGATGAAAAACTGATCACAGAAGGCAGCCAGATCAGGTTAAAAATAAACCCGGGCAGCAAGGTGAACGACGTATTACGGTATGTCTTACCCCTGGCCAACATCACCCGAATAGAAGAAGTGATACCCTCCATGAATGAAATTTTCATTGAGACGGTAAGTAGGAAGTCGTAAGTCGATAGTCGTAAGTCGATAGTCGTAAGTCAACAGTCATAAGTCGTAATTTGAGAGTCAATAGTGTACAACAGGTACTTACGTGATAATTTCGACCTGACTTAGT
>CANCOG010000140.1 GCA_947379685.1 Flavipsychrobacter stenotrophus
TGCCAAACTGATGTATTTGTTTTTTGTGTAAGGCAATTAATCCCGGATTTCTGCCTCGAAACGATGACTTCATCATCATTAATTCCGGTAAACGGGTAAGGATTTACATCATTCATATCGGGGTGCCGGCAGTGATTTTTGTTTATTGAAGTAACGGAAAGATAGATGTTAGTTTAAACAAATTTACTGACAAAAATCAGTCCACCAGAAACTGCAGAACCTCCTACTCCTCATAAAACTCGATGGGTAACCCATCGGGATCGGCGATAAATGTGAATTGTTTACCGGTAAATTCATCGACCCGCACGTCTTCTACCAGGATATTTTGTTCCTGCAACCCTTTTACCGTTTCAGTAATGCTATCCACTGAAAATGCCAGATGCCGCAAGCCAGCAGCCTCAGGTCGTGTAGGCCGCGTTGGTGGTTCCGGGAATGAAAATAATTCGATAGTATATTCTCCGTTTATCGCAAGGTCCAGCTTATAGGACTTCCGCTCTTCGCGATAAGTTTCCGCAATAATCGTAAGCCCCAGCACTTCGGTATAAAAGTGCTTTGAAACCAAGTAATTGGTGCAAATAATAGCGATATGATGAACCCTATTGAGTTGGAGCATGGTCAATAATTACCCTCCAAAATTAGTGGAAAGTATTACCTGATCCTCTTTTTCTCTTCTACAGATTCTGCTTCGTGCTGCGACCCCGGCTTTTTGCCAAACGAATAGCTAAATGTAACTGCGAACTGCTGTGACGCGAACCAGAAGCCAGTTTTGGCATGAAAATCCCCGACGTCGAATTTCGTTGACTGAAAGAAAAAATGGAAGGGATCCTGCAAGGAGAGGGAGACATTGATGTTATCCCTTATCTTTTTTGATGCGCCAAGTTGCAGGTAAACAGAAGGCAGATCGGTACCAATAATGGAATTCACTTGTTCCCCGTTATAATTCAGAAAACCGTCAGCCTTCCAACCCTTGCCAAAATCAAACTGACTGCTAATGCTAAAAAAGGAGCCGGTGCCCTCCCTATGCCTTTCAATATTATTGACAAATCCCCCATACCGGGAATAAAACAAAACACCGGTAAGATTGAGGGTCCACCTTTTAGAAACTTGTTTATTGAACACAGATGAAATGCTCAAATTCTCATTCCTTGCCATGTTCATGTAAGTGCTATAAATAGAATGGGTGGCATTGTCTGTTATCAATACATCATTAACCACATCAGTGGTGGATGAAGCTGCGATTGACGTGAACAGTACATTTTTATAGCTGTGCTTGAACTCAAAACTATTGGTAAACTCTGGCAACAATGCCGGGTTACCCTTTTTGTAACTGTATTGGAAAGAAAAGTCGATAAATGGATTAAGCTGCCTGTACCCTGGCCTGTCTATTCTCCGTCCTCCGTTCAATTCAAACTGATGATCGTCGTTCAATTTATATCCGACAAAAATAGTTGGAAAGAGCGCCACATAACTCCGGTCAAAACTTTGGTTATGCACTTCTTGCTGTCCGTTAGCCAATGTTTGCTCTGCCCGCAACCCAAGCTTAGTTTCCCATTGTGTGCCCAATTTCTTACTCAAACTGATATAAGCTGCATTGATATTTTCCTTGTACACGAACCGGTTACTGCGACTTGTATCATTTATCCAGCTATTGTCTTTAAAAATTGAAAAGACAGAATTGTTATCAGTTTGTACAAAGCTCGACTTAAGACCAGCTTCCCCCTTAATTCCGCCCTTAAGGCCAAAGGTGTAATCAACTTTCAGGCTGGCCACTTTTATCACCGATGGCTGCCTGCTATGCAATAACAATGGATTGGGTTGCAGCTGCATTGTACCATCATAGTTATTGCTGACAACATCCTGATGCGCAAAATTACCATACCACAAACCGTCAAGGTTTACGTCAAGTACCCTGTCACTTGTATACTTATGGGTGAGATAGGCATTCACCGAGGCATCCTTTCTAATAAAACCGTCGGGGCTGAGCACATCGCTGTACGTAACAGCATTAGCAATATTGTCTGTCCTTGTTGAAAATACATGATCGGTCATCGAATTGGGGTGGTAAGTGCCCTGTAAACTGGAACCAATTGTTGTTTTTTCCGTCAGGTTATAATCGGCAGCCAGCTTTACGGTACCTACGCCCCATCGCTCTTTCGGTGTAGAATGTATTTTATTGGTGCTGATTATTGCCCCGGTCAAGTTATCGGTAAAAAACTGGTCCTGATTCCAATCTGCAAAACCTGTTGCTTCCCGATCGCTGCAATTCAATGCCAGATTGAGTTTATCTTTCCGGTAGTTGAGCATCACACTGCCAGCAACATTAGTGAACACACCCTGTCCTGGCGTCAGGCTGGCATTGCCATTCCACCCCATTTTCCTGCCTTTTTTAGTTTTAATATTTATGATTCCAGTGTTACCTGCTGCATCATACTTTGCACCCGGCTGGGTAATCAATTCCAATTGTGCAATTTCAGACGCCTGCATAGACTTCAGGTAGTCAGCAAGCTCATCGCCTGAAAGATAGGTTGGGCGGTCATCTATCAACACCAAAACGCCCTGTTTGCCATGTATTGAAATACTATTGTTGCCTACTACGCTTACTCCTGGCAGCCTTCGTAAAATATCAAGTGCATTGCTGCCCCCAACGCCGGCGGCGCCTTCAATATTCACTGTCGTTTTGCCCAGGCTCATTTCGATAAAGGGCTTCTTAGAGCTCACTGTCACTTCACTAAGTGTCGTAGCATCTTTTACCAAATCAAATGCAACCTTTTGAACACCTGCCACCGAAAGATCTACGGATTCTGTTGCTTGCCGGTAGCCAGGAGCGCTGGCGTTAAGCAGGTATTTGCCAGTTGCGATTTCATCAAAACTGAATGCTCCCGAGTCATCTGTAAATGCCGACTTAACCCACGAAGAGTCTGATCCGTTGCGCAATGTCAGCACTGCTGCAACGCCTGTGCCTGAACTCTTTACCGTTCCTTTAATGGAGGGCTTTTGCCCGGCCGCATGCAGGCTATAAAATACACCGGCGACAACGCCAAAAGTGTAAAGAAGAGTGCGCAAGTTGTGCTTCATATTGGGCCAAAGATATGTTGCAGCCAGCGAGGGATACTGATAATTAACCATTATTAACCCTACAAAATTAAAAGCATATTTATAACCATTCCTCCCCTAAAACAGGTATTTTTGAAGTACCAACCACAAGTCATAGCCAACCTCATGCTACACACTATACCTCTGAATACAACTGTCAATTTAAAGATCAACGCTGCAGAACCGTTTTCTACGGAGAAAGTCTCAGTAAACAAAGGGGAAGAATACTATATCTACAGCGAACCCAACCAGATTTGGAATGACTGGTATATCAAAGCATCGCCTGATGGATATAGCAATTTTATTGGAGCTATTTGGGGCTTGCGGGTAAAGGGCGCAAAATGTTTTTGCCTTTGTGGCACCTATAACGAAGATCACTCACGTGTTTTCGCGATCGGTTCCAACAAAACTTTCACTATTGAAGACTCCGGTACGCTCTCTTTCTTCGCCAATGACGTCAAGGGATTTTACGGCAATAACCGGGGAGTGATCGCCATAAACGTACGGCGTAAAAATTAGACGAAGACGGTGGTTTGAAGCAGATTAAACAGGCATTATTTGCCATATCAAATATTCCAGGTCGCTGTAAGCAATTCACCACCAATATATCGCCAATACGGCCCTGCTATTAACAATACTTTATTAATCAGAAAAATTAGAATTTCGCATATTTCAACCAAATTTGCGATACAATGTCATATTTTAATCATTTTTTGAAAATCCCTGCTTTTTTAATTGTAGCGCTCGTTTGTAATTGCCAGTTTGCAACTGCGCAAACTGACACCTCATCTCGTTCTCATGGTACCGGCAGAGTGGTGCCCACGACTGGCGAAGTCTCGGGAAAACTCATCGATGGAAAAAACGAACCGGTGCCCTATGCAACCGTAACGTTAATGCGCATGGACTCCTCAATTGTTACCGGGGATCTTTCTAAAGATGATGGTTCGTTTACCATAGCACCTACGGGAATAGGTAGTTTCCGCTTGCGCATCGAATCGATTGGCGTAAACACCAAATACATCAGGGTGAATGTATCGGCCGATTCTCTTGAAAAGAGACTGGGTAAGATAAAGATCAGCCAAAGCGAAACGACCCTTAAAGAAGTTTCGGTTGTTGGAGAACGCCCGGTAATGGAACTGAAGGTCGACAAAAAGGTTTTCAACGTTGAAAAAAACACAACCACCGCTGGCGGCAGCGCAGCTGACGTTCTCCAAAATGTACCCTCTGTTTCTGTTGATGCTGATGGCACCATAAGCCTGAGGGGCAAAAGCGGTGTAACCATACTTATTGACGGCAAGCCTTCTACCCTATTGGGATCTGATGTAACATCTGCTTTACAAAGCCTTCCTGCGGGCAGTATTGAAAGTGTGGAAGTGATCACCAACCCATCGGCCAAGTATGATGCGCAAGGCAATACCGGAATCATTAACATCATTACAAAAAAGGATGGCCGTCTGGGTATGAATGGAAACATAACACTGGGTGCCGGAACAAATGACAAGTACAATGGTAACCTGGGGTTGAATTTGCGTAAGGGAAAATGGAATGTGTTCCTCAACAGTAGTTTCCGGTTGAATAGTACCTATAACAATGTTATTACCGACAGACACGACAATGACACCGTAAAGGGAGGACATTATCAGTCTTACTATACCTATGAACATGTACCGAGGCATTTCAATGGTGCATTCAATACAATTGGAGCTACTTACGACTTCAATAAGAACAATTCAATAACGCTTACTGAGAATATCAATATAATGGAATTCTCGTTTAAGGACATATCACATTACACCGTATTCGACCATCGCGACCTCACTGGAGACACTGTATTGTATCAAAGAAGAAATTCCAGCTTTTCCGGTGGTCCTTTTTCACTCTCTACGTCTGTTGACTACAAACACAAATTTGCTAAGAAGGATGAAGAGTTAAGTTTTGACGCAACCTTTGCCAATACCGAAATGCACAGGACCCAGGACTACACTACCTATAATGCGGGCCAAACAACTTATGAACGCGCACCCGGTAACGGAGGCAATAATACTTTCAATGTATGGGCAGATTACACTGACCCATTGTTCACCAAGAACGGCAAACTGGGAATGGGTTTTAAATCACAATTCTATTGGTTTAATAGCAGTAACAACCCTTCAATAGATACTGCTGGCACTTGGGTGATGGATTCAGCCATCTTGTCAAATTACAATTATACCCAGCAGACACATGCAGCTTATATTAACTGGAGTGATCAGGTTGGAAAATTTTCCTACCAGCTTGGCCTAAGGGCTGAAGATGCGCTCTATGATGGCTACGGTAATACACCTCGTTATGCAACATTCCATAGTAGTTTCACCAATTTCTTCCCTTCTGCATTTGTTACTTATCAATTACCAAATCAACAGAGTATCTATCTGAACTATAGCCGCCGTACCAATAGGCCCGGCTTTATGCAGTTATTACCATTCGTGGACCTGTCGAATCCAAGTACCGTAAACCAGGGCAATCCGGGATTGGTTCCTGAATTCATCAATAATATTGAATTCAGCTATACAAAATCTACAAACAAGGGCAACAACTACATTTTTAGCGCCTATTATGCATATACTGAAAACCTGATCCAAAAAATAACACGCCCGTTGACAGACACGGAAGCAAAACGATTCGGAGTACCCTCAAGTTCTCTATATACGTCACCTGTTAATATTGCTTCGGGTGCTACTTTTGGGTTGGAAGGAACCGGACATTTACAGTTCACTAAGATTTGGGATGCAACGTTAAATCTAAATTTCTTCCAAAACGAATTGATAATTGGTAATGGCAACCCCGAATTCACAAAATACCTGACAAACAACAGCGGGTTTACTTGGTTTGGGAAGGTGAATACCAGCATTAAATTACCTAAAAACTTTTCTTTACAGATAAATGGCAACTACGAATCACCCAAGGTGATCGCTCAAGGCAACTTGAAAGAAACCTATTGGGTGGATGTCGCCCTCCGAAAAAACCTTTGGAAAAACAAAGCAACGTTAATATTGAATTGCTCCGACATCTTTAACACGCACGTTTTCTATACCGACTACAACCTGGCACCGTACAATGAAACAATAAATCGTATACGCGAAACAAGAATCGGGAACATTACATTTACTTATAGGTTTGGCAAATCAGATCCTGGCAAGAATTTTGCAATGGGTAATGGTGACAAGCAGGGCAAGCAAATGGAGAAAAGGTCGAAACCTGAAAAACCATCGGATGAAGACAGGCAGAAAAACTTGAAAGACGGCGATGACAATGACCAGGGAGGAACACCCGGAGGCGGAGGCGAAAAAGGTGGAGGAAAGAAAGATAAATAATCCTCAGTCATCTAAGCTTTCATCAATATCTTTACTCTGGTATTTTGAGCACTCTGCTAAAAGTGCACAACAAAAACAATTAAATGGGAAAGATTACAAAAGTAATACTCGGAGTTGCCATTTTTACTGGCGTTGCCATCCAATCTGATGCGCAGACATTGAGAGAATTTATGAATAATGCCCAAAGATCATTGGGAGGGGGTAACTCAAAAAATAAGAGCAACGGCCTGTCTCAAACTGATATCACTAACGGATTGCGGGAAGCACTTAATGTGGGTGCAAAAAACGCGACCAGCAAGCTTGCCGTAACAAATGGCTTCTTTGGCAACGCACTTGTGAAAGTATTGATGCCGCCAGAAGCCAAAAAAGTAGAAAATACCCTACGAGAAATTGGCATGGGCAGCTATGTAGACAAAGCAATCCTTGCAATGAACAGGGCAGCCGAAGATGCATCTACACAAGCATTACCTATTTTCTTAAATGCTGTTAAGGGGATGTCCATTCAAGATGGAGTTTCTATCCTTAAGGGCAGTAACGATGCAGCTACTCAGTATCTAAAATCAAAAACATCGGCACAATTAACTTCCGCTTTCAAACCTGTTATCAGTGCATCCCTCGACAAGGTGAACGCAACAAAATACTGGGCAGAGGTCTTTAATATTTATAATAAGCTACCCACAACTTTCAATAAAGTAAACCCTGATCTTGCCGGTTATGTTACTGAGAGGGCACTGAGCGGTGTGTTCCTGTATATTGCAGAAGAGGAAACCAAGATCAGGCAAAACCCGGCAGCACAGGTTACCGATCTATTGAAAAAGGTTTTTGGGAAGCACTAAAGAACCAAATAAATCAATTAAATAAAATAGTCTTTGGGCGTATACGGGAAACTGTATGCGCCTTTTGTATTATTAAAAAATATCCAGTTCCCCCAATTGGCCAACTGTCTGATTCAAAAGAATAATGAGTAACGTATATCAACCAACAAACTGAGGAGTTAAAACACAAAATAGCCAAATCCACTGCCAAATAGCCAAAAAATCCCAGCTACTGAAACCTCGTCCCTTGTTTCGCATATTTCAAATGCAGCTCCAATTTGCCAGGGAACGTCGTCCACAAATTCCGATCAAGATGTTCAAACCAGAAGTCGGGGAAATGATACGGTAGTAATAGCTTCTAATCCAGCCAAAATATCAGTGCAGAAAAAATTGCGTAGTACACACCCCGAAAAAAAATTTTGCCGCCCCAAATGGGGCGGCAAAATTTCTAAAATAAGTGTGTGTAAAGACAGAAATTAATGTGATTCTTCTCCCGGACGAAGCGGTGTTGTCTGAGAAATAAAGTCACCACCGTTACCATCGTCCTTGTAATCATATGGCCAACGATAAACTTCAGGAATATCACCCTCCCAGTTACCATGACCAGGATTAATTGGTGTAGTCCATTCCAGAGTAGTAGATCCCCATGGATTCATTGTAGTCACCTTGCGTCCCTTAAACATGCTGGCAAAGAAATTAACTACAAACAACAACTGAGCGAAGAACACTACTGTAGCAACAATACTAATGAAAGCGTTGATGTCCTGGAAATGTTTGAAGGACTCCCATGCTGAATAATCATAATAACGACGTGGCATACCGGCGATACCTTCATAGTGCATAGGCCAGAAGATCAAGTAGGCACCAGCCAATGTAATAAAGAAGTGTACATAACCAAGCGTGTTATTCATGAAGCGACCAAACATCTTAGGGAACCAGTGATAAATACCAGCGAACATACCAAAGAATGCCGATACACCCATTACAATATGGAAGTGAGCAACAACGAAGTAAGTATCATGCAGGTGAATATCGAGTGCAGAGTTTCCAAGGAACAAACCAGTAAGACCACCGGAAATGAACAATGAAACGAAACCAATTGCAAACAACATTGGAGGATTGAACCTCAGGTTACCACGCCACATTGTTGTCAACCAGTTAAACACCTTAACAGCTGAAGGAACTGCGATCAACAAAGTAAGTAATACGAAGATAGAACCGAGGAACGGACTCATACCGGTTACGAACATATGGTGTGCCCATACAAGGAACGCAAGCAAAGTAATACCTACTAGGGAAATGATCATCGCAAAATAACCGAAGATTGGTTTACGACTGTGAGTAGAAAGAACCTCAGAAGCCATACCCATACCAGGTAACATAATGATGTACACCTCAGGGTGACCCAGGAACCAGAACAAGTGCTGATAAAGGATTGCAGAACCACCGATATGTGGAAGAGCTTTGCCACCTATGAAAATCTCAGACAAATAGAAACTTGTTCCAAAGTTGCGATCAAAAATCAACAACACAACTCCAGAGAACAATACTGGGAAAGAAAGTACACCAAGCACTGCGGTAAACAATAATGCCCAGATAGTAAGCGGCATCCTTGTTAAAGTCATACCCTTAGTACGCATATTCAGGATAGTAGAAATGTAGTTCAAACCACCTAGAAGAGAAGAGACAACGAAGAGCGCCATACCCATCAACCAAAGGTCCATACCAAGTCCAGATCCAATAGAAGCTTCCTTAAGCGCACTCAATGGAGGGTAAGTAGTCCAACCACCTGATGCCGGACCAGTTTCTACAAACAATGAGATAAGCATGATCACACTCGCTGCAAAGAAGAACCAGTATGACAACATATTCATAAAAGGAGATGCCATATCCCTCGCCCCAACCTGGTAAGGTATAAGTAAATTAGCAAATGTACCACTCAAACCTGCTGTCAATACAAAGAATACAAGTATCGTACCGTGCATTGTGATAAGCGCATAGTAGAATTCTGGCGTTAACTTTCCACCCTTAGCCCAATCGCCAAGGAATTTTTCCATAATTGGGAAAGTAGAATCCGGAAAACCAAGTTGTAAACGGAAGAACACAGACATTAATGCCCCGATTACCGCCCAAATAATACCAGTTACCAGGAACTGCTTACAAATCATTTTATGATCCTGACTGAAAATATACTTCCAGATAAAATGCTGTTCGTGATGCTCATGGCCATGATGCTCTGTAGCAGCATCCCCGTGATGTGTTACGTGAGGCCCGTCAATAATAATTTCTCCGTGATTCATTTTTGCACTTTTTGTGGCCATTTCGTTATAGCCGATTATTTCATCGATACTGTTTTAGAAGAGTCAGCCTTCATTTCTGGCTTTGGTGATTCAGCTGCAGGAGCAGCAGGTGCATTGTTCAACGCATAATAGGTCTTTTGATCAGCCAACCATTTGTCGTACTCTGCCTGTGTTTCAACTATAACAGTGCCGCGCATTGAATAGTGACCTTTTCCGCACATCTGATCGCAGGAAATCTCATAAACAAAATTCGGATTGCCAGTGATCCTCTTCATGGAATCAGTAGTAATGTTTGGTTTGAACCAAAGTGTAGTAGTTATACCAGGAACAGCATCCATCTTCAACCTGAAGTGACTAAGACCTACGTCATGAATTACATCCCTGGAACCAATCAATAACTTAACAGGCTTATTTACAACTACGTGAAGCTCACCGTTCTGAGAAATGATATCGTCCATATTGTGAGGATCAGTCCAATCAAGACCTAAAACGTTCTTTGCGTCATCGATCTTCCTGAAATCACGTTTCCCTAATTCGTTGTCCTTACCTGGGTATCTAACCAACCAGTTAAATTGCTTACCCACTACTTCAACAACAGTGCAATCAGTAGGAGCAACAGAAGTTACCGCAGCCCAGTTTTTCAAACCGATCGCAACCAATATTGCCATTGCAATCGCAGGGATTGTTGTCCAGATCAGTTCTAACTTATTGCTGTGTGCGAAGTAGAATGATTTACGTGTCTCGGTTGACTGATAACGGTATACAAACCAAAACAATACAGTTTGAGTAAGAAAGAACACGATACCAGTTACGATAAGTGTAACAGTAAACATATTGTCATAGTTGACACCATTTTCGCAGGCGGC
>CANCOG010000141.1 GCA_947379685.1 Flavipsychrobacter stenotrophus
ACCGGAAATATCGGCAGTGCCTAAAGAGTAAGGCAAAGCAGGGAACCACTGTGAAGTGCTGCCTCTTGCCTTAATATTGATATGCCCGTGATAGTTGTTGAAGGCATCGTTGATGTGGTTGTAACCAGAAGCATTATTGATGATGCCCATCGTGCCAATTACTTCAGTTGCAGTGTAATTTATTATAGGTTGGTGATTGAGGAATAACTCTACAATAGGCAGTTTGGAGCTGTCGAACAGGGATTTGGGGGAGGGTGTACTGTCAAAAGTAATACCCCAGTTAATAAGCACCCCGGTATCGGCGCCATACCCGGCATTTTCTATATGCAGCACCCAGTCGCCATTTCCTGCGTGCCCGTTATTGACATTGCCGAGCCAGTTTGCAGGCATAAAGTTCCCATTAAAAGGAGCTCCTGCATCATGTGCGAAATTGGAGCAATTACCTGTAAAGCATGTGCCAGTAAAGTCGGCTCCGTTGCCATATTGTTCAGAGAGGTGTACCACAGTACCATCGGGAGCAATAAGGCTGATAATGAGCTCCCATTCGTATGGATAAGTGGCATTCAGGCTAACGCTATCCAGCCCAAAAACACCATTAATTACTGACGGGGACATACCGCTAACATGTATGGTATCATAGACACTGCCACCACTGGACGGTATGGTTACTGAGCCCGATCCTGAAAAATAATATTGGGCGTATACATTTGTACTGATCAGGCAGCACAAAAAGAGGAAAATTGATCTCATGGTTTTATATTGGTAACATAAAAGTAGCTTTTTATTAACAAAATGGATACTAAGTATACGTTTTATTGTCCAGTATACCCACACCCATAAATTTAATTTACCATTTAGTTTATTCCCCTAATTTTGCACCCTAATTTAAAAAAGTGATCAGACAGGATTTTATTGCAGCCGCACTAGGTGAAGATATAGGTAGCGGAGATTGCTCCACGCTGGCATGCATCCCGGTTGAGTCCCGGGGCAATGCCATTTTGAAGGTAAAGGAAGCCGGAGTTATTGCAGGTATAGAGTTGGCCCAGGAAATTTTCAAATTTCTTGAACCGGATGCAGTTTTCAAAGTGTACTTGAAGGACGGAGATACTGTTCAGGCCGGGGAAACGGCATTTGAGGTGGAGGCCAGTGTGCACACTATTTTAAAAGCTGAGCGGCTGACCCTTAACTGTATGCAGCGTATGAGCGGCATTGCAACCCTTACCCGCCAATATGTTGAAGCCGTTAAAGAGTTTCCGGCGAAAATACTGGATACCCGCAAAACAACCCCTTTGTTCCGGTCGCATGAAAAGGCGGCTGTATTAATTGGCGGAGGCGTAAACCACAGGATGGGCTTGTATGACATGGTGATGCTGAAGGATAATCATATTGATTTTTGCGGCGGCATAGAAAAAGCCATTGAAAAGACCAATAATTGGATCAAGGCCAATAACCCGGAACTGAAGATAGAGGTAGAAACACGTAATCTCGACGATGTAAAACGGGTAATGGCTGTGGGTAATATAGATAGGATCATGCTGGATAATTTTACTCCGGAACAAATACAGGAAGCTGTCGACATCATTGGCGGCAAATACGAAACAGAAGCATCGGGAGGAATACACCTGGGCAACGTGAAGGATTATGCCCAAACGGGTGTCGATTATATTTCTGTAGGTGCCATCATTCATCATGCCGTTAGCATGGACCTAAGCCTTAAAGCAAAAATTGCATGACCAGGAAGCACCTTGTTTTTATCATAAACCCAAGGGCAGGGGTAGAGCGGGAAAAGGAAATAAAACAGGCGATAGCTGACCACATTGATAGTGAGCAATATAGCCATGAGATAGTCTATACCCAATTCGCAAAACACGGCACTGAACTGGCCCGTAATGCAGCGGGTAATGGCGCTTATTCCGTTGTGGCCGTGGGCGGCGATGGCTCGGTAAATGACGTTGCCCAAGGTTTGATTGGTACAAATACTCTTCTATCCATTATTCCAAAAGGGTCTGGCAATGGCCTGGCGCGTACTATGGGCATTCCGCTCGAGACGGGAGCTGCCATGAAAGTGATCAACGGCGGCCGTGTAATGGAAATGGATGTGGCCTATGCAAACGACAGGGCATTTTTTAGTAATGCAGGTGTAGCTTTTGACGCGCTGGTGTCTAAGAAATTTGCGAAGAGTTTGCGCCGTGGCTTCATGGTATATAGCTGGCTGGTAACCAAGTACCTTTGGTTATATAAACCATGGCAATTTGACATAACCATCGACGGGCAAAAACTCAGCGAAAAGGCCTTTATGGTGAACGTAGCTAACGGACAGCAATTTGGCTATAATTTTAAAATTGCACCAATGGCCGATTATACCGACGGTATGCTTGATCTGATCATTGTAAGAAGCTTTCCAAAAATACTTGGCGGGCTAATTGCTTTGAGGGCAATGGCGGGTAATATTACAGACAGCAAATACGTCACCCATATACGAGGGAAGAAAATAACGATTACCCACCCCGAATTAAAACTGATGCAGACCGATGGAGATGCTCACCCATGCGAAAACCACATTACTTTCACGGTTAGGCAGGGCGCTCAGAAGGTGATTGTACCGCAGTAATTTTTTTGCACTACCACCACACACGAGCTTGGCACTCCGCTTTCGCAGAGTGCCAACACTCAACCAATCAACCTTCCTCAACTCGCACTGCACGCCAACCGCACTCAAACAGCACAAATCACTCCACAGTTCCAACAGCACTCTACTGCACATCAACTTCACTCAATTCGTCCTCCACTCTTGCTTCACTCACGTTCACATCAATCGCACATCTTTCCACCATCCAAACCGCTCGTCACCCGCACTCATTCTTCACTCTTACAACACGCAATCCGCACATCACTTTCACATCATTCTCACTCGTTCGTTCCTCTACTCTTACTTCACTCAAACTGCACATCAAACTCACTCATTTTCACAATATTTTTACGCTCGTCCGGCTACTCAAAACTGGCACCTGATCAGGAAATTAAAAGCCATAATTCCCAAATTCTGAAACCCTAAAAAAAGTCTGAAAACCATATCGATCAAGCGTTTCATAAGCTTCTGTTTTTTTCTTTTCTGCTACTATTCCTTCGCTAACTGAGTGTAAATTACATCACCGGAATAGCCTCTTCCAAATAAACTTCACTAACGGTCGAAAAACTTCACGAACGGTCAAAAAATGACCAATTTTGGCTAAAAAATGCCCTTTGAAGGTTTAAAATTCCTCTGCTAAAAAGTCCATTTTTTTACAAAAAGCAAGTCCATTTTGGCAACCTGCGGTCCGCTGAAATGAATACAGAAATGGGCAAAAATGTTAAACCCCTGCACGTAATTTATTGTGCAAGGTGGTGTTATCCTATCGCCAGAATGGAAATTTTTAATGGGTATTTCAACGGGTTGGGTAGGAAATGGCGGATAAGCGGCTGTCAGTAACTCAAATCGAGTAAAAAGGGTTTAAATATCAACCGTATAATTCTACATGAATGTCTTTCGAAGTGTACCCAAGTTGTCCCAAACGCTCTTTTCCTTCATCGATCATTGGCCTCCAACCGCAAAGCATGAATTTTGCATCGGGCTTGTTTTGACACAAACGTTCATATATAGGATGTACATACCCTTGTCCATTTTCCCAGTTTTCCCTGGAGAGGGTGGGGTGGTAGGAAAAATTGGCCAGATTCTGCTCAAGGGCTTTCATTTCATCGTAATACAACAGGTTTTCCCTTGTACGTGTTCCGAAAATGAGGTGGATTTCCTTGTGGGGGATATTGTGTTCTTTAATGTGGTGCAGCATGCTCCTGAATGGCGCTATGCCAGTACCTGTGCAAATTAGATACAGGTCTTTATCCAGCGTTTCGGGTAGTACAAATACGCCCTGCGGTCCGCGCAGGGTGAATGTGCTGCCCACTTTAACTTCGTTAAAAATATAGGTTGAACCGCCGCCCGACCCACCGGCTTCCACAATTATGAGTTCAATAATATTGCTCCCGTCGGGTACCGATGCAATGCTGTAACTACGCCACCGTTTGTTGCGTTGTTCATGAATCGGGAGATCGAGCGTCACAAACTGGCCCGGTTTAAAGTCAAACGTAGTTGTTTCAGGCAGTTCAACCCAATAGCGGCGTGTATTGGGCGTTGCCTGCTCAATACGTTTAACTATTCCATTTTGCCATTTTGGGAGCATATGATTTTTTGCAAAACTAAGTAAGAAACCTGCCATCCGGCATTGTCTGCATTAATTTTTCCTGATTATGTAAACCATCTTTCAGGCAAACTAGTTTCTGAAAACGCAAAATGCACCTTTTTGAGTCACATTTTTTAAGGTCAAATACTTTTACGTCCAATGAAACGAATGATATCAGCTTTGCCATTGTGATATGCGCCTTCGCTCAACTCAATATTCAACGATTGCAGTAGTTCTATCGCCAAATTTCCGAGATTGGTAAGAATGCGCTCTTCTGTATAGAGCATTTCCTCGTCTTTTGGTCCTCCTGAGTTGTTGCCAAGTTGTTGGGTGCTAAAGACTTCTATTATAATTTTGCCTCCCGGTTTTAACCAGTTCATCGCCTTTTGTAACAGAGCATTCCGTAGTTCCGTCGGAAAATGGGCATAGATGAAAGCAACTACATCGGCAATGTTGTCTTCGTAGTTAATTGTAGCAGCATCTTCTACCAGGTATTCAAAGCCGGTGTTGCGCTTCTTAGCCAGTTCCATAGCCTTTGCTTTGCCGGCGGTACTGCTGTCGAATGCATAGACGTTCCAGCCGTGGGAAGCCGCGTAAACAGCGTTCCGGCCCTCGCCCTCGCAAGGTAGAATCAGGGTGCCGGGTTGCAACTTGTCAATCTGTTCCTTAAAAAACAGGTTAGGGTCTTCGCCATATACGTAATCTTGTTCGCTGTATCGTTTGTCCCAGAAATTATCCATGATTGGTTTCGTTTTTGCAATGGTAGAGATTTACCTTCACTTGGTAAAATACATCTTAATCGCGATCAGTACAATTACAACCGCAAAACTCTTCCTCACCAATTCTACTGGTACTGTCAATGCCATTTTTGAACCCAGGTAGCCACCTATTAAAAAGGCGAGGGCAATGATCATAGCATACTTCATGTTTACGTACCCTCCCTTGTAGTAGTTGTAAGCCGCCAACAAACCAATGGGTGGTAACATAACTGCTATGCTGGTGCCCTGGGCCATTCTCTGGTCCATAGAAAGGAATATAGTCAGTGCCGGTATCATAATGATGCCACCTCCGAGCCCTATAACACCGCCAAGCATCCCGGCAACTATCCCTATGGATACCAATACAAACAGAACATATGCATTCATATCATTTCATTTTATCAGGTGCAAAAGTGCACCTTTTTTGATCGCTCATTGGGAACAATTGTAGGATTGGCGTTAAGATTTCAGCTAAGAGCCTGATATCGTATGTGCTATAAAATTTGAGATTAGTACATAACCTGATTCCTGACTTTCATATCGACTATCTTCCAATGGTCGCCAACCTGGTAGAGCAGGAGGTAGTTTTCTGCAGGGTGCCTGAGCGTTAGGTCATAAGACCGTCCATCCGTCTTCATAGCATATTCCTTCGTTTCATAGCCTACGCACCCATGGCGTCCGTATTGCCACCAGCCGCCCCAGTTGTTCAAAGTAACTCTGAGGGTACTGTCGTTTTTGACAATCACGTTTACACCATCTCCATCGTCCTGCATGTTATAGGACACAACGTCGTAAATCTCATTCTTAATCGTTCTGCCTGTAAGTAATTGCCGCAGGTTTTTGTATTCGCTTTCAGGCTCAGCACCAATCATGGGCACTCCCACAAGGTTTTCAGGTATATTCAGCAACAATATGGTTTTGTTGCCCGGGTCCGGCAGATGGTCGTACAATTGTTGCTCAATGGAGGCGGACTGCAACCAGTAGTTGTTAACTTTCATGGTAAAGTAAACATTGACCATAGTATAGGCAAGCATTATTAATCCCCCCGTATACTTTCCCGGCAGCGAACTGAACAGTACGACAAGCAACATGAGTGCGAATGCGTCCAACATGTAGGTGTAGCGATCATAAAACACCAGTAGCAGATCAGGAAAGATAAGTGGACTAATAATAAACAGGGAAAAACCCGTCCAGAGCATCAATAGCAAAACAGCCTTCGATTTGGGTTGCATTTTTTTAAATCGCAGACAGAGCACTGCAATGCCCAGCAGGCAAGCACTGTAGAAAAGAATCAAGACCATTAAGGAGTCAAAGTAATGATAGAAATTTAGCCTGTCTGAAACTGAAAAATACCTGCCCAGGAAGAAGATATGGAATAGGTACTTCGGTGGCTTTACCAGGTAATTTTGAAGGGGCTGTATAATGCCATCCGCAATATGCGCAAAACGGTGATAAACTGAATAAAGTACCAGAAAATGCAAAGCAAAAATCACCAGCTGAGGTATCAGGAAGAACTTGAGGACCTTAGTAAATAACTCCTTTTTGTACCGGAGTACTAACCAGTAATACAATGCAAGGCTGATCACAAAGCCCGGCGTTAAGTAGAACACTTCCAACGAATAGGACGAAAGGAAAAACAAAATGCCCGCCAGCCACACATATTTTTGCCGTTGTTGGTAATGGTATTGTTGCACCCAATTCAGGATAAGCATAAGGTACAAAAAGCCCAGAAGGTAATGGATAGCTGCTTCCCAAACAATGCTTTCGGATATGTGCGGACAAACCGTAAACAAAAGCGCTCCGCCAATGGCGATAGCCCTTGCATTGGCCATGCCGGAATCTGAGAATAGCCGCGAGCACAACCGGTATAACAGGTAGGCATTACAACTATGAATTCCAACCATGAGCAAGTGCCATGCCCACGCATTAGCGCCAAAAATGTGGTAATAGCAATAGGTGATCAGCTGCGTGAAATGATACAAACTGGGAATGCCCGATTCCGACCGGTTCAAAAAATCAATAAACCCCTCATGCCGGACGTTGGTAAGCCAGCCAGTGGTATCATATACCCAGCCAGCACTCGCTGCCGGGTAGTACAGCAGAAAGGTGACTGAGAAGATCAGTAGAAGAAAAAGGTAGTCTTTGTTATTTTTGTAAGAAGTTGCCGCTGTCATTTTTTATATGTTCACTGCCCTGTAACCAAGGCAAAGGTCAATATTGGTCTTCATTTTTTCGTGTCATATCAACCGTTTTCCAGTTTGCTGCGGTCATATACAATAACATGTACTGCTCCTTCGGGTGCTTCAAAGTCAGTTCGTACATGTGGCCGCCATCTACCAGATCAAGTTTGTAAGCTTCATTTGCGTAGCTTTTTCCGCCATGCCCCTGATACCACCACCACGTACCCCACTGGTTAAGCGTAACCCGAACCAAGGTGTCATTAACCACAGTTACATGCGCGCCTTCTTCCTGGCTGTTCATGTTGAAGGACATCGCGTCATAAATTTGATTGCTGATCTTTTTTCCATTGAACAGCTCATACAGCGCCTTGAATTCGCCATCGGGGTCGGCACCTATCATGGGTGCACCCATCATGTTTTCCGGCAGGTCCAGCAAAATAATTGTTTTATTTCCGGGATCGGGCAGCCCTTTGAGCAATCGGTTATTTACGTATGCGCTTTGTTTCCAGTATAGGTTAAGACGAACCGTGAAATAAAGACCAGCCCCGCCAAAGAGCACCAGTACAATTATGGCTGGTCTTTTGCCCAAAATACTAATGAGCAGTAGCGCCAGGAGCAAGTACACAAAGCCGCAGGTGAAATAACAATACCGGTCATAAAATACCAGGAGACTGGATGCCGGAAATGGCAGTGGCATCAGTAATGCCATAGTGATCATTACCAGAAAGAGCAAGATCAATGCAGGCTTTACCCAGCCTTGTCTTTTACCCAGTTTCGAAACTAAAAGTATTGCAGCACCAATGAATAAACCGTAAAAGGATATTAGAACACCCTTCTGTTCGCAAATAGCATATACTTTGTCTTTTACTGCCGGAGAGAAAAACCTGCCCAGGAACAAAATATGGTAGACATACTTAACCGGTTTTGATAAATAACTTACGAGGTCCTGGCTATATACATTATGAACATGTGGCCTGAAGCTTTTGTAAAGTACAAAAAAGGTGATAAAATACACAGCGAGCGAAAGCAACTGGGGTAACAGAAACCACTTTAGTGTGTTCCTGAAATTTTGTGCAGAACCATTGAGTACATAGCGATAATACACAGCAACTGCTACCACAAACAGGGGCGCGAGGTAAAATATCTCCAGCGAGAAAACAGAGATAAAAAACACGACCCCAGCCAGCCACGCATATCTGGCTTTGGTGGCCGACTGAAACTGCACCACCCATTTAAAAATAAGCAGCAGCAGCAAAAAACCTTGCAGGTAATGGTAGCAGGCTTTCCAGTTCAACACCTCAGATACATAAGGACTACAGCAAAACAGCAGTGCACCGCACAATGCAACCGTCAGCCCTTTTTGCACTCCCGAATCCTGAAACAATTTTCTGCTGATACTGAACAACAAATAAGCATTTGCCGCATGAAGGCTGATATATAGTACACTCCAGGCCCAAACATTTGCTCCCCAAATCTTGTAGAGTACGTAAGTAGAAAACTGTGTAAACTGATAGAGGCTTTCTACCGTAGAATGGGTACGGTTGATGTAACTCCAGAAGTCATCGTACTGAACACTATACAGCCACCCGGCGGCATCAATCACCCATCCCGCCTTGGCAGCGGGAAAATACAAAACCATAGTGATTGCCCAAAACAGCAGATAAACGGCCCGGCCATTATTGAAAAAACGCTCCCAGCCTGTTGGGTTATCTGTATCGGTGCCTTGCATGAATAACAAATGTAAAAAATTAGCGGGAAAGGGCGGGATTTAGTCTGCCTTTGTAGATTTGCATTATGAAGACGAACAGAAAAAATTCAAAGCTTTCTCAGGCGGCTACATTGAATCAAGACCTTAATAAGTATTCAAATGTCGTGCTGTTCCCGGAAAAATTAAAAAGAGCAAATAGAATTTTGACATCAAGCATCCTGCCCAAAATTTAGCAGTAAAATCGTTACGCATCCTCAATTCTGATCAACACCCCCCACCCCCATATTTACCTTTTTCCATTCGCCACCCACCTGGTAAAGCATAACAAACCCTGAAGCGGGTTTCTTTAAGGTAAGTTCATACCAGCGGCCACCATCCACAAGGTTTTCCTTATAATATTCATTTTCGTAGCTCGAAGCCCCCCGGAACCGGTACCACCACCAGGTGCCCCATTGATTGAGCGTAACATGTATCGTGCTGTCATTGATCACATTGACATGGGCACCATCGTCAGGTGATATAATATTATGTGAGAGCACATCAAATACTTCGTTATTTAATTTTTTCCGGCTGTTGACATTGTAGTATTGTTTAAATGCACTGGTGGGCATTGCGCTGATCATGGGTATTTCATTTAGGTTATCGGGAAGGTTGAGGAGCAATACAACCTTGTCGCCAACGGCAGGGAAAGAGGTGAGCAGTCTGGTCATTACCTTGTCGGTCTTTCCCCATGCCCGGTTAACTTTTAAAGTACAATAGACATTTACCAATGTATAAGCCGCCAGCACCGCTGCCCCTGGGGCCCATATTTTGTGGTAGGAAAAAACTGTGGCAACTATTACAAATAAAAACGGCAGCATGGTATATGCGTACCGGTCGAAGGCTACATATCCCGTTTCGGCCAGCCAGACAGGGCTAATTACCACCATGCACATGGCTACCCAGCAGAACATCAGCGATAACAATTTTGCCCTGCCACCCATTTTATGAAACCGCAGGGGTATTAGCACCATTACCAGCCCAATAACACTATAAAACGGCACTAGAAATTTTAGCTGTGTACATAATGCATAAACCGCCACTCTGGTTTCCCGGGAAAAGAATCGTCCTTCAAACAACAAGTGGAACAGGTAGGCAGGTGGCTTCCGCAGGTAATTTAGGACGGGTTGCAGCATGTCCTGCCCCAGATGCGATGCAAAAACACCAGTGACATATCTGAGCAACAACAAATGCCCTACAAATAGCAATATCAGGGGTGCAAAGAAATAAAGAACGGCCCTGTTTGTGTTCTTTCGGTCAATACCCGGCAACGAGCGGTAGTAAATAATAAGGGTGAGTGCAAACCATGGCGTTAAATAGAATATCTCCAGCGAAAAGGCCGACAGCGCAAAAACAACAGCAGCAGTAAAAGGGTAAATGATCCTTGGATGATGCACATACAATTGGACCAACCGGACAATCACCAATATCATCAACAACCCTGTCAGGTAATGAAACGATGCCATCCAGACGATCACTTCAGAGATATGAGGGCAGC
>CANCOG010000142.1 GCA_947379685.1 Flavipsychrobacter stenotrophus
AGGACCAGGTATGCGTTTATCTTGAAAAAATCATGGATATTTTCCAAATTGAAAGTTCAGATGGGTTACTGAATGACTGGCGTTATGGTTTTGATCCGAATAAGGTGAAGCATTAATTAGAAATTAAATGCGATAAAGTGGTTTCAATCTTGAATTGGCATCGTTCCTCAGGTAGGCCGTTTCCTGATTTGGAATGTAGCCCATCAGCCAATTAAGGACATTTGTCCCCAAATATTTGATAATAGAAAAGTCCGGTACATGCTCAAAATAAGCCGGATAGAAATGAAGTGTTTTTCTATTTTTGGCTACGCTCCCTAACCTTGTGACGCATTGCGGCAAAGTTTTATGTTTTTTCGATCTTTTATACTCGACCTGCGCCATTCCTGTAATTTTTAATGGAATCAGGAGTGCGTAAGTTTTGATCCAATGTTGCATTCACCTATTTTATGATATATTCTTCTATAGTAATCATGGAGATTACCGCGGGTGAAATCGAATTTTACTTGATGTTAATGCTTTGTGATGCTTTTGCTATTAGAGTATTTTCTGATCGTTTAATAATTCTATGGCATGGTAATATTAGCGGGCTAGTAATGGGGACTGTTGCAATAAATAAGGATATTCGTTTTAGCGAAGTTGAATTAACTTGCTTCCTTAAAAAAAGAGATCAATCTGTTTTTAATTATTTGTTTGAAAACTATTCTGGCGTTTTGTATGCGACCATTAATAATATTGTTGGAGACGATCACACTTCCGAGGATGTATTGCAAGACGTGTTCATAAAAATATGGAGGAAAATTGACCAATACAATCCTGATAAAAGTAGAATTTGCACATGGATGTTAAACATAGCTAGAAATGCAGCAATTGATACTTTACGTTCAAAAGGCGAAATCATGAAGCGTAAGATTGAAGGTGATGAAACAATATTTCCTTTCTCCACTAAATCTGACCAAACGGATTCGATAGGAATAAGATCATTAGTCTCCAGATTACGTCCTGAGTATATTGTTGTATTAGATTTTGTTTATTTTAAAGGTTATACGGTAATCGATACTGCCAGTGCATTGTGTTTACCAGTTGGGACCGTAAAAACACGTTTACATCTGGGGATAAAGGGCTTACGTAAAAGTTTTCAGCACGTTGGTGTAAAGATTCCGATTTGAGAACGCGTAGTTCCGTCAGGATTGTGAGGTTTTAGGACCTCAGTTATCGATGCAGAACATAGCTGGTGATGTTTGATGATATTTTTTTTAGCCAAATCTCCCGCAAGCGATTTCGGTTTAAAAACGATTATCGTAAGAATGCCCTAACCAGTTAATAACAGCATACCTATCCGCCGTGTCGGCAGTAAAGGCAACGTCCATAGCAGAATGAAAAACAGCACATATTAATCTACTTGCTTTCGAAAAGTTATACAACCATGTAAGCAAAACACTTCCAGTCAATAAATAAAAAAACATCCTGAAATTCCGGCCTAAACAAAGGAACTCAAAACACTTCGCAGACCAATTTCCCTATCTTGCAGACACACCCCAAAGTCTTGCAGGATTCGATTGGGTAGGGGAAATAAACAATTGACTTTTGTACCGTACCAACAAAAAAACAGTTATGAAAAAGTCAGTTGTTGTTTCATTGCATGTAGTCTACTGGATAGCCTATCTATTTTTATTACTGATCTTATTCAGTCTTTTTGCGCCGCTTATTCCCGGATTTGAAAAAAGTAAATTCTTTACCCTGGCCTTCTTTTGGTGGGGAAGAATATTATTTGGCTTCGCCATTGTACCGGGTATACTCTCCTTTTACTCTTTTTATGGATACCTGTACAACAAGTATTTTATAAAAAAACGGATGCTGCAACTTTTCGGTGCTGCCGTGGTTGTAATGCTCGCTACCTCAGTTATTGGTGAATTGGTGATGTATGTTTTCGTTCGGCAAACCAATTGGACGCTGGAAACCATAATCTCATTGGCAGTGCTCATGTCGTTTAACAGTCTTGCTAATGGCGTAATGGGTCTGTTCATTAAAGGCTTTGTGGTTGCTTATGGCGATATTGGTCTGAAAGCAGACTTGGTTCAAAAGAACCAGGAAATGGAATTGGCGCTCATAAAGGCGCAGATAAATCCTCACTTTCTGTTTAATACTATTAGTAACATAGATGTACTCATTGAAAAGGACCCGGCAAAGGCATCGCAATACCTGAATAAACTATCTGACATCATGCGTTTTATGCTGTATGACACCAATGCAGAGAAAATTCTGTTGACGACAGAACTCGACTATATTAATAAGTACATTGATCTGCAGAAGATCAGAACATCAAATGTCGGATTTGTAAAATTTGTTATTAAAGGAGTGCCCGGTAACACCATGATAAGCCCTATGCTGTTTATCCCGTTTATTGAAAATGCCTTCAAACATGCAGAAGATCTGAAAAAAGAGGAAGCCATTAATATTGCCTTTAATATTGAAAGATCTAAAATCACTTTTGAGTGTGAGAACAGGTATATTTATGGTGCAACCGGGAAAATCGGGAATTCCGGTCTGGGAAATGAATTGATAAAAAAGCGCCTGATGTTACTCTATCCCGCTGAACATCAATTGGAAGTCGTAGATAAAAATAATGTTTATAAAGTAAAGCTTGTTCTAAATAATGAAGGTTAATTGCATTGTGGTGGAAGATGAGCCTTTAGCACTCGAACGTGCTAAAGGCTACATAGCCAAAGTGGCATTCTTAAACCTGCTCGCGGTTTTTGACAACGGCGTTGATGCCTTCATTTTCCTGAAATCGAATCCGGTAGATTTGATTTTCCTGGATATTAGTTTAGGAGAGATGTCCGGCATTCAATTATTACAGGCTTCAAATTTATCAAGTGAAGTTATCATCACCACAGCATATGACCAGTATGCTTTGAAGGGGTTTGAATTAAATGTGACCGACTACCTGCTGAAGCCCTATACTTTTGAACGGTTTTTTCAGGCGGCTGAGCGAGCCCGGAATAATCTCGCGACGAAGAATGTTTCAAGGGAAAAATCCTTCATTTTTATCAAAACAGAATACCGACTGGAAAAAGTTGAACTAAATGATATACTTTTTATTGAAGGAATGAGGGACTACCGTAGAATTCATACGGTCGATAAACGGATAATGACCCTCCAGACTTTTACCGAACTCGAGGCGGAACTTCCCTCTCATATTATTTGCAGGGTTCATAAATCTTACATGGTTTCCCTCTCCAGGATCGAATCTATTGAAAGAGACAGGATCAGGATAAAGGATACCCTGATCCCCATCTCTGAGACTTATAAAAAATCCTTCCTGGCATTGATTAAAGAACCGGGGTAGAAAGTTGGGATTTTTAAAAGGTGAGTTTTTTTATGAATTTTAAGAGCCTGAAGTAGGTTTTGAACTTTGAGTTAATAATTCGGCCGCAGCCGCCGTGCTCCCAAGCTGATATAGTAAGCCCTTAACCAATCAATAACTTGAAAACTAACCACAGTCAGAAAGATTACGATTTACATATGTTATTTTTGGTTGGAATTTACGAAACTGGCTTTCAGTAATAATGTAATTTTTATTCCACTTATGAAAATGTCCCTCCGCAATGCTGCATTGCTCACAATAGTTGTACTGAACGTTACTAAATTATCTGCGCAAAATATTTCGACTGTCGTTGGTAACCATTCTGCCGGTTTCAGCGGCGAAGGGGGGAGCGCAACGGCTGCGTCCATTAATGCACCATCAGGAATCGCCATTACTTCTTCGGGTGTTATGTATTTTTGTGATCAGGCCAACAACAGGGTTAGGCGGGTATCTGCCGGAGGTATAATATCCACGATTGCAGGCAATGGTACTGCAGGTTCTACTGGTGACGGGGGGCAGGCAACCGCTGCAAAATTAGACAACCCAATGGGGGTAACTACCGACGCCGCAGGTAACATATATATCGCCGACTATAATAATGCAAAGATCAGGAAAGTAAATACATCGGGTGTAATTTCTACGCTTACTGGTTCTGGTGCTCCCGGCTATAACGCTGATGGAACCGCAGGAACGGCGGCAACCATCGCAAAACCAACTGGCGTAGCTGTTGATGCTGCCGGGAATATTTATTTTGCCGAGCAAAATAATCACATTATCAGAAAAATAAGCACGTCAGGGTATCTGAGTACATTTGCCGGAAACCGTTCGCCGTCGTTTAGCGGTGATGGGGGAGCGGCAACTGCGGCAGGTATTTCCTATCCGGCGGGCCTTTTTTTCGATGCATCCGGGAATCTGATCATTGTCGATAATGGTAATGGGAGAATTCGCAAGGTCTCCACAGGCGGTATTATTACTACACTAGCGGGTAACGGGTCTGCAGGTTTTTCCGGCGACGGAGGTGCTGCAACGGCAGCGTCCTTTAATAACGTTTCGGGTGCGGCATATGATGCATCTGGCAATTTGCTGATAGCCGACCAAAATAACTACCGTGTCCGCAAGGTCACAACAGCCGGTATCATTTCAACTATAGCCGGAACCGGTTCGGGGGGGTATTCAGGCGATGGTGGCGCAGCAACGGCATGTACGTTTTACAGGCCCTCAGGGCTGGCCGTATATTCCGGCAATATCTATGTTACGGATATGGGCAATAGTGCCATTCGACTAATTGGTTCAACAACTGTAAGTCATGCTCCCAGCTTCACGGGTGGCATCTCCCAGACTTTAAATGTATGTAACGGAACAACCAATGCCATAAACAGCCTGTTGGCCATAAGTGATATAGACGCAGCTCAGACCGAAACATGGGCTGTAGTTTCGTCACCTGCTCATGGTTCGCTTACTGGTTTTACCCGTACCGCTACGTCGACTGGTTCAGTGGTTACGCCCACCGGGTTAAGCTTTGTATCCACATCAGGCTACTCGGGTGCCGATTCATTCCGTATCAGTGTTTCTGATGGCTCAGCAACTGCTTCAACACTGGTCCAGGTAACGGTAAGTCCTGCACCTGTGGCTGGTACAATATCTGGAGTTACGCATATTTGCCCAATGATCAGGACTACCTACACCTCCTCTGGCGCGAGTGGCGGAACCTGGTCAACAAGCGACGCGTCGCTGGCCTATGCCGATGGGACCGGGCCGGGGGCCATATTTAATACTGGAGCAGGGATTGTCACCATATCTTATACAGTAACCAATGCCTGTGGCACTTCCGTAGCCACAAAGCCTGACACAATAATTGCCCTGCCCGTTATGAGTACAATAACAGGAACGTCAACTATTGCGCCTGGCACCAATGCCACGTTTACCGCCTCGGTAACAGGTGGAGTGTGGGCCAGTAGTTATGGCACTGTAGCTACCGTTACATCTGGTGGCGTGGTTAGGGGCAATTCTGCCGGATCTGCAGCAATATTTTACACACTTACCAATACTTGCGGGTCAACTAGCGCTGAATTTGATATTATTGTGGCCACAATAACCAGTTACCCGAATATTTTTAGCTTTGCGGGTGACGGCACTGGTGCATCAGGCTATGTGGCGGACGGAATTATCGCCAATTCAAGGAGGATATCAGGACCTGCAGGGCTGGCGAAGGATAAGAATGGCTTTATTTACTATGCCGAGCAAAACAACAACATAATCAGGAAAGTAAACAAACGTAATGGCGACCTCATTACCGTTGCTGGTAACAGGTCCGCAGGTTATTCTGGTGATGGTGGCGCTGCCACGGCAGCCACCATCAATACACCTTATGGAATTGCCATAGATAAATCAGGTAACCTATATATTGCAGATCATGGAAATGCCCGTATTCGTAAAGTGAATACCTCAGGTATAATATCATCTGTTGCTGGTACAGGCACAATTGGTTACACAGCCGATGGTGGCGCTGCCGCTGCCGCCGCCATAGCGCAGCCAACCGGTGTTGCTGTTGATACTGCTGGTAACATATATTTTGCAGAACAGAACAATCACAGGATTCGCAAAATTTCAACTACAGGTGTTTTATCTACCGTTGCAGGAAATGGTTCAGCTTCCTTCAGCGGAGATGGTGGTGCTGCCACTGCCGCTGCCATCTCCTACCCGGCAGGCGTTTGGGTCGATGCTGCAAAAAACATCTACATTGCTGATGCCGGAAATAACAGGATCAGGAAAGTGAACACTTCAGGCGTTATCTCCACTATAGCAGGAAATGGAACTTCGGGCTATAGTGGCGATGGTGGGGCAGCGACTGCCGCAAAAATCTACAATCCATATGGGGTCACTACTGATTCAGTGGGTAACGTGTATATAGCTGATCGTAATAATAATGTAATCAGAAAAGTGACGACTGCTGGTGTTATTACAACCATTGCCGGAACCGGAACAGCCGGTTATTATGGAGATCATAGTCCTGCAACCGGAGCGCACCTTTATTACCCTCAGGCCATACTTTGTGACTCCACTAATTTATATATAGCAGATTTTAGTAACAACGATGTTCGGGTTATCGGGAATGTCACCTATAACTATGCCACGCCAACGCCCGTGTACGGCACATTGAATCTTGCATTATGCAGGAGCAGCGGCGCCAAAAGGCTAGATACGCTATTGAGTATTACTGATGTTAACTCAAGTGTCACTGACACCTGGTATGTTAGAAGAAGCCCTTTGCATGGCATCCTATCTGGTTTCCCCTACAGTCATGCATCCACGGGCGGGGCACTAATGCCTTCCGGTTTGTTTTATACGCCCACGACTGGTTACTCAGGGTATGATACCTTCATGGTAACGGTCGCCAACTATGGTGATTCCAGCTTTTTCTATGGATACGTTGCCGTTGCTGCCCCAACAACTGTAGCAGCTATTGGAGGCCCTTCTGTGGTCAATATTGTTGCTCCGGTTATACTCACCGATAGTACAACGGGCGGCACGTGGTCCAGCAGTAATGCGTCAATCGCTTCTGTCACTAACACAGGTATTTTAATTGGCGTAGCTACCGGATCTGCCACTATTACTTATTCGCTTATTAACGGCTGCGGGTCGTCAATGGCCACAAAGGCTATCACAGTCGGTAATGCGGTTTCAAATCCAAATATGTATTCGTTTGCAGGTAATGGTACCGCAGGTTATATGAACGCTATGTTCTGGAATTCGCCGACTGGCTGTGTCAGCGGTCCTGCGGGCATTGCAAAAGACAACGCCGGTAATTTTATTTTTTCAGAAGTAGGGAATCAGGATGTTAATTATGTCAACAGAACTTCTACTGTCTTTTACAGGCTACTCGGCCCTGGTTCAGGTTTCACGCCTACCGGCCTGGCTATAGATAAATTTGGTAATAAGTTTGTCGCTGACTACGGAAACGCTAAAATTCTTAAATTTAGTGCTTCCGGATCAAGTGTTTTTGCCGGAACCGGAACTGCTGGTTTTACCGCCGACGGAGCATCAGCTACTGCAGCAAATATTGCGCCATCGTTTTCAATAGCAGTAGATACCCTGGGCAACCTGTATTTTGTGGAAAGCACCTATAACAGGGTTCGTAAAATAAATGCAACCACTGGTATACTTACTACGGTTGCTGGTAATGGTTCCGCATCCTTCAGTGGCGATGGCGGACAGGCCACGGCAGCTTCTGTTTCATCACCAACTGGAATTTGGGCAGATGTGTTTGGAAATATCTTTATTGCCGATGCCGGAAATAACAGGATAAGGAAGGTAGCTGCTTCCGGCATTATTACTACTATTGCTGGCACAGGAAGTGCTGGTTTCAGCGGTGATGGCGGTGCTGCAACAGCAGCGGCATTGAATAACCCATTTGGAGTAACAACCGATTCTGTTGGCTGTATTTACATTGCCGATAAAAACAACAACAAAGTAAGAAAAGTCTCTATTAATGGTACTATCTCCACTATTGCCGGTACAGGTACGGCCGGATATTCAGGAGATGATGCGCCTGCTACCGCTGCCCAGCTTTCAGGGCCACAAGGTGTAATGTGCGATGGTAACGATTTGTATATTCTCGATTATGGCAATAATACTATTCGTGTAATTGGCACCATTCATTACGCAGTTAACCCAATAACTACACTCGCATCGTCTTTTAGCCGCAATGTTTGCAGTGGCGGTACTATTAGCCTTGATTCTATGAGCGCCGTTTCTGATGCAAATGTTAGCGGTATGATAGATGTGTGGCGTCAGGCTACTGCCCCGGTGCACGGTACGCTGGGTGGTTTCCCTTATTCCCTGGCTCCTTCGGGCTCATCATTGACAACCCCCTACGGCCTTGTGTATACGCCCACTGCCGGTTACACTGGTGCAGACTCATTTTCAATTACGGTCGGCGACCGCTTCGTGCACGCTACAATCAAGTTCTATCCTAATGTTATCGCCGCCCCCACGGTTGCAGCTATTTCCGGGGCAACCTCAGTGGCCATCAGCACGCCCATTACACTTACTGATGCTACTTCAGGCGGAGTTTGGAGCTGTACAAATACGGCAAGGGCTACTGTAAACACATCGGGGCTTGTAAGAGGAATTACTACCGGAGCCGACACCATTAAATATTCAGTCACCAATACCTGCGGAACAACCATTGCCCTAAAATCTATTACTGTCGTTGCAGGAAGAGAGGAGCACTTCGGCAATCAACCTGTAGAAGTTGGCGACATTCATATTTATCCAAACCCGGCAACGTCAGTTGTAAATATTGACCTTCCACCGGCAACAAGCCCTGCATCAATTACTCTTATCGATATCAATGGCCGCATTATATTGCAAACACAAACCACAAGCCTGCTTTACCAGCTAAATGTCGGTGACTTGGCAAATGGTACCTATATCATTAAAGTTGCTACTGACAAACAGGTGTTTTCAGAAAAGATTGTGATCAGGTAGTACACGGTATTGGCCTGCGTTGCCTGAAAATATATTGATAGAAAGTAGCATATATGTTGGGCCTGGTCGGCAACAGTCAACTTTTATACTGTATTACTTAGTTATATACAGGATAGGGCAATGACTACTACTCCAATATCCCCGTAATAAAATCAGAATTAATGGTGATTTTAAAGAAAGCCGCCATTCCAAAGATGATGCCTGTTGCACTAACGGAAACAGCCAAATAACCATTCAATCAAAGACTGTGTCCCAGTCATCTTTCTGAAAAAATTGACAATGAAATTGACTTGCTATCATTATTTCGTATTGTTTTGTTCTTATATGTATTGTGAGTCTGTGACCCACCTGCAGATTATTGTGCTAGATAACCACCGTCAATGGGGTAGTAGCCCCCGGTTGCAAATGAAGCCATATCAGAACTCAGCCACAATACTAGTTCAGCTACTTCTTCTGACACGCCAAGCCTGCCAATGGGGTGTTTTACAACCAATGATTCCTTTCCATTTGCGTCAATTGTATCCAGCAGAGGTGTATTGATAAATGCTGGAGCCACACAATTTATGCGTATATTCTTTTTGGAATATTCCAATGCAGCATTCTTGGTTAGGCCCACCACACCATGTTTGGCCGCAACGTACCCGCTATAAGTAGCAAACCCAACGGTACCCAAAATAGATGCCATGTTAACGATCACCCCAGATCCCTGTTTCAGCATCGCAGCTATTTCATATTTCATGCAAAAGAAAACGCCGCTCAGGTTAATAGCAATTACCTGGGCGAAACCTTCAAGGCTGGTATCTGCCAGGTTATTGGTTTCGCCAAGAATGCCTGCATTATTGAAAGCTATATCTATTCTTCCGTAAATCTCGATGGTTCGGTTGATAAGCTGTTCACAATCGCTGGCCTTACTAACGTCCGCCATCACGAAAGTGGCGTCTCCACCTTTTTCTTTTATCCTCGAAATTGTATCAGTATAATGCAGATCCGAGACAACTACTTTGGCACCATGAAATGCATATAGAAACGCAGTAGCCTGCCCAATGCCCGAAGTACCACCCGTGACCAGTGCTACTTTTCCTTTTAATAACTGTTCCATTTTTAGTTTATTTGATAACTCCGAAATGAATTACCAATATTACACAGCCTAATAACCGTGCCGTCGATGTAAAAGCTATTGGAAATGAATTGATATAATTTCATTGGGATGTTGGGCAAGGGCGCGATTGCCATTGCTGCGGTCCCTTATTACTTGATCACTCTATGTACAGTTTTTAGCCCCTCATCATCAATAGTCGTCACAACAAACAGGGCAGCAGGGAATGCACTGATATCCACTTTGATTTTTTCATCGTTATACTGTCCTCTATACACTTGCTGGCCGACTAAATTGTGAATGACAATTTCATTTATTTTGTTTGTGGCAACAATGAAGAGTGTACTAAATTGAGCGTCAAGATAAACGGATACTTCGTGATGGTGGAAAGGCTCCATTATTTCTGATGGTGAAGTCAGCGATAAA
>CANCOG010000143.1 GCA_947379685.1 Flavipsychrobacter stenotrophus
CAGGAGGCCAAGCACCGGGCTAGAAAGTGGTTTGTAAAACTGGGCATTGAAAGCTGGTGGACAAAGAAGATAGAAGAGCTATCGAAGGGCATGCAGCAAAAAGCGCAGTTCGTCGCTACTGTGATCCATGAGCCGCAACTCATCATTCTCGACGAACCCTTTACCGGCTTCGACCCCGTAAATGCCGAGGTCATTAAGAACGAAATTCTGGAACTGCATCGTCACGGGGCTACCATCATCTTTTCCACCCACCGCATGGAAAGTGTGGAAGAGTTGTGCGACTCTATTGCATTACTCAACCTGTCCCACAAAATATTAGACGGAAAGGTAAAGGACATCCGCAACCAGTATCGCACCGGCACCTATATTCTGGAATACGAGGGCGGAAAACTGGACTTGGGCAACCAAGGGCCATTCACTATTATAGATGAAAAACAGATCACAGAAGGCAGCCAGATAAGGTTAAAAATAAACCCGGGCAGCAAGGTGAACGACGTATTACGATATGTTTTACCCCTGGCCAACATCACCCGTATAGAAGAAGTAATTCCTTCTATGAATGAAATCTTCATTGAGACGGTAAGTAGGAAGTCGTAAGTCGATAGTCG
This sequence comes from Flavipsychrobacter stenotrophus, assembly GCA_947379685.1. Taxonomy (GTDB): domain Bacteria; phylum Bacteroidota; class Bacteroidia; order Chitinophagales; family Chitinophagaceae; genus Flavipsychrobacter; species Flavipsychrobacter stenotropha_B. Next base: position 609 of record CANCOG010000143.1, read on the forward strand.
TAAGTCAACAGTCATAAGTCGTAAATTGAGAGTCAATAGTGTACAACAGGTACTTACGTGATAATTTCGACCTGACTTAGTACCGGTAACTCTTTTTAAAACCACCATTTTAACACTCACGTTTCACACACATAGCCTACTATGAATAAGATATTTTTGATCGTAAAACGGGAATACCTCTCGAGAGTAAAGAAGAAATCCTTCCTGATGCTCACCTTCCTGGTGCCGGTGTTTATTATGGCCATGATGGGACTGATAGGCTACCTGGCCGTTACACAGGGGGAAAAGAAAAAAGTGCAGGTAGTTGACGAAAGCGGCTGGTTTGCTAACAAGCTTAAAGGCAGCAAGGATGTAGAATATGCCTTCGCTACCAATTATGCCGATGCCAAGAAAACTTTCATCAAGAATGGGTATGATTACCTGTTGCACATCCCCGCTTCACTTACCGACATCCAGTTGCTCGGCGATAAAACGCCGGGAGCAATGAACACAGGTAAAATTGAAGATGAGCTCACCAGCATAGCCCGTACAAGGCGACTCAACGAGGCCCATATCGATTCCGCTGTGCTGGCCAGTGCACAGCGCGCCATTGCTGTAGAGCCAAAACAAATAACCGAGACGGGCGAAAAGGATGCCCACATCTGGGCTGCATATGGCGTGGGTTATGCCTGTGCCATCCTTATTTACCTCACCATATTCCTCTATGGCGTACAGGTGATGCGCGGCGTAATTGAAGAAAAAGTAAGCAGGATAGTGGAAGTGATCATCTCATCAGTAAAGCCATTCCAACTCATGCTCGGAAAGATCATTGGCATTGGCATGGTGGGTATCACTCAATTTATTTTGTGGATCACCCTTACCATGGTACTTTCTACAACTGCCGGCAGCTTGTTTTCAGGTAATAAAGCCTCCTCAATTCAACAGGTACAAACCGAGCAAATGGCCCGTGTAAGCGGCCAGCAGGCGAGCGCAGCAATGGCCGCCACCGGAGACGAAAACCCCATTACCGGCATTTTGCAGAAAATTGAAAGTTTGCCTGTGGTGACGATCATTTGCTGCTTTTTGTTCTACTTCCTCTTCGGCTACCTCCTCTATAGTGCCTTGTTTGCCGCAGTCGGTTCGGCAGTCGATAACGAGACCGAGACGCAGCAATTCATGCTGCCGGTCACCCTGCCGTTGGTGTTTACCTTCATACTATCACAAACCGTAATTATCAATAACCCCGACAGCACACTTGCTGTTGTGTTGTCCATCATTCCATTTACCTCGCCAATAGCCATGATGATACGTATACCATTCGGCGTACCGGCCTGGCAGATCGCAGCTTCAATGGGCTCCATGATCATCGGCTTCCTGTTCACAACCTGGGTTGCCGCCCGCATTTACCGCGTCGGCATCCTCATGTACGGCAAGAAAGCCAGCTACAAAGAACTAGCCAAATGGTTTATGTACCGGGAGTAACAATGTCTGAATCTATTTTACCACAACGCCATTCTGCAATGCAGAATGGCGTTGTGGTTTTTCGAGTTTTTGACCAAGTATTGCAATGTAAATAAGGCTATTCAAAAACAAGCTTTTCAGATAATCGTGTGCCATTCACTATTGCCGAAACAATGTATATTCCAGGTGGGACATCCAAATGAAACGGTACTTCATTATTAGTCCTGACTCCAATTTCTTTTAAAATTTTCCCCGTTGCATCTGTGATAAAAAGCCTGGCTTCGACCGCGACTGATGCTACTATTGTTGCGGTAAAGATACCCAGGGAAGGGTTGGTGGAAATGTCGATGCGTGCCTTGTCATTTGGTGCAATCGGGGAAACAGACTCCAGTGCAGCCATTGAAATTTTTCTTACACTGAACATACTACAGACGTAAACATTGCCCGAGGTATCAACTGCAGTTCCCCAGGGTTGATAAAAAGCTGCTGCAGTTGCCTGTCCACCATCGCCACTATCGATAAAATTTCCATTTCCTGCTATAGTTGAAACGATGCCGGCTGTACTAATTTTCCTGACTCTCGCTAAACTTGGATCGGAAAAATAGATGTTTCCCAAACGATCAACTGAAATACCGACGGGACTCATTTCAGCAGCAGTTGCCGGCCCGCCATCACCCGTAAACCCAGATGTGCCGTTGCCTGCGAAGTTGGTAATAATTCCTGCCGGGGTAATTTTCCGGATATTATAGTAGTACCCGTCGGAAATAAAAATGTCCCCCAAATGATCTATTGCAATCCCAAATGGTTCCCCAATAGTCGCTGCAGTTGCCGGGCCTCCGTCCCCAGTCCAGCTATGTGCCCCGTTTCCCATAACGGTTGTAATAATGCCGAACGTATCTACCTTCCTGATATAGCCGCCTAAGTCAGCTATATAAACGTTCCCCACCGTGTCAACTTGTACGTCGGCTAGTTTCAACAAAAGGGCAGCGGTCGCCGGCCCTCCGTCGCCGTGAACGGTACCTCCACCAGCAAAAATCGTAATTATTCCTCCTACATCTACTTTCCTTATCAATTGCGGGCCAAAAATACTATCCTCAGCAATATACATATTCCCACGCCGATCAATTGCCATAGATGTTGCATTTACCAACCCTGCGGCGGTCGCCGGTCCGCCGTCACCGCTATGGATACCCGATCCGTTTCCTGCGACCGTTGTAATTATTCCTGATGAATTAATTTTCCTTATCCGATGACTGCCCCTGTCGGCAAGAAAAAAGTTCCCCCGACCATCGCAACGTACAATTTGCCCGTACTCTTGTGCGATATTTGCGGGTCCCCCATCACCACTGAAACCCATGGTCCCATTTCCCGCAAACCGGGTGATCACCTGACCTTCGCAGGCAAAAAAAAGTAGATTCAGCATTACTAAAAACAGTGTACCTTTTTTCATAAAAATTGATTTACAATTAACGATCATTAACGGATATGCCAAACCACTGCGCACAATGACGCACCTGTTTTATACAAGAAATTGTCCAATGAAAACGGAAGATATTTAACGTTAACTCTTCGGGCGAATAACTAAGATGCTCATAAGTGTATAGTAGTCGGTGTTAATAGACTTTAACAATAACCGTGCCAGATTCCCATGCAAAAAAGACAGAATACCAGTCTCTTGTTTTTGTGCAAATAAAATAGCCACCCTGGATCTCTGAATACCCTGATTGAATTCTACGCTACAACAATCTTCTCCACAACTGGTTCCGCATAGTATCCGACTGCGTTCAACTCTAATTTTGATTCTTATTTTTGAATTATCGAAGGATACGTATACGAGGGAGGGAGACTACTTTGTCCTTCTGTAGCTCATGGTCTTGTTGTACCTATTAGTTGACATACAACATAAACCCAAATAAGTCAAGTCTAGATAATCCTTATCTAAAGCTTCTATATGATATAATAACGTATCACCCGTAAAGATTACAGCTACAGTATCGAGGCTATTATTGTAAAATATGTAGGTGCTAATGTCCTTTTCTTTTCTACAATCATACTGTATTCTCCACTTATCTTTAGTAATAAATAAACTGCAACGTTTATCTTCTAAACTAATCCAGTTTCCCAGAATATACTCCGAATATTTTTCTTTTACTTTCCCCTTTTGTTTCAAATAGGTTTTCCCGTCGCAGGGAAAGTAGCCGCAAAAGAAAAATATTACCACAAAAAAATTATCTATTTTCATTTTGTGAGTTTTACTCTCTTATTGTCAAACTATTTCAGAGGTGCATTTGTGATATTAAGCCATATTTCAATTCTCATTCCGTGTGAATGTACCCCACCCGTCATCCCCTAAAATCATAAGCGTATCTTTACCTTTCATTTTGTATTTACTGGTCACACAAAAACCATCGTCATACGTAATGCTAATACTGTCGTAAGAATACGTGTAAGGGAACGACTGGAAATTATCGGGATAATAGATTGAATTTTTTTGAATGACAAAGTCGGCACACACTTGCTCTTCACCTTCATACCACCAAATCCCAAAGATCAGGGGATCTGTAACGATTTTAATAGCCGTTCCGATTGTTACAGGGTCCTTTATTGTTTTGGCCGTCTCCAAGCCATTTGGCACATTGTCGTCACATGAACAAAAAAACACCTCTAAAATCAAAATGAAAACATATGCAGCTTTCTTCATAAAAAATCAGCAAACTAGATTTGAAACGTGAACTTCGCCCCTTACTGAAAAAGCCATAGTTGGGAGCAGTCTCCGACCACGTCCAACTTTTATTTATATTTTCTATTATTTTTATCGAAGACTAGTGTAACCTGACAATACAGATCAGGCAAATTGACCTTTGTTTTTCAATTTTTTCAATGCTTTATTAGCCGCTTCCAACTTTTTGGGCGCAAGAACTTTTCCCTTCAATTTATTAAGACTTTCATCAACAATTAGCGTAACTTCCTGACCGAACAACTCGCTCGTATATTTTACCACTTTCTGTTTCATACTACAAAAATAACTTATTTTTTCTTAACGAGAATACCTAATACCTCGATATTTTTTTGAAACGGGACAAAGCCGAGCTTTTGTTCTGCAAATATTTCAAATTTTGACGACAACTCTTCGAGATTTAACCCAACCGCCATTCTATACAGTCTTGTTCTTTCTTGCGTACTTCCCCTGAAATAGACAAACCTATCGGGGTATTTTGCCAAGTAAACATCAACTGTAAAAGCAATAGTTGCAAGAATTGTATTTCTATCCCCATTATCGCTAATGCTGTAATCATCTATATTCCCATCTTCATCAACATCACCGAATGCCAGGTTATAATAATCGTCAATTTCAGTACGCATAAACTCAATTCTCTTGGGTATATTCCCAAATCTGCCCACACTTACGAAATCAAAAACACTAAAATCATCTGTTATTTTGAGTTCCTTGTAAATTTCATACTTCATCGCCGGGCAATTATTTTTATAAACGATGATGAAGATATAAAATTGAAGAGAAATGCAACAACGAAAAATGGCAATACACTGGCGAAATTCTTGGGCGCACGAAGTGTGGGTGATGAAATTTACTACTCAACCACAACCTCCCTTACAACCCTTTCCCCACCTATCACCGCCGACAAAAAGTAAATCCCCGCTGGCACATTAAGCTGAACCGCATTTTCTTTACTCGGCCAGATAAGCTGCTCCCTTACCTTCATCCCCATCAGATTAGTAATAGTAAGCATTTCCGGCTCCGTTCCAGCAGCCATATAACTCACCACAAACGTACCCTTTGACGGATTCGGAGCAACACTGAAACCCAACTGACTGCCTGGTATTATTACCCCGTCCGGACATAAATTTGAATTCCGCACCACCAGCGGAAAAAAAGCAGTATCGGACCCGCATTCGTTGGAAACGATATAAAGAATATTGACTGTACCTGAGGTACCCGCAGTTACCACGCCAGCACCCGAAATTGTCGCTGTAACATTGTTTGCAGATCGCCAGGTACCGCCAGAAGCTGTATCACTGAAATTACGAACCTCGCCCGGACAAAGGCTATCTGGCCCTGTAATAACCCCGGCAAAAGGAAGCGCTTTTACAGTAATGATTTCTGTCGCGGTATCTGCATCGCAGCTATTAACCAGGGTGTAAGTGACTGTAGTTGTTCCCGCCGAAAGGCCATTCAGCCAGCCGGTAGTTGTCCCAATCCTGCCTATGCCCGGATTGCTGCTGGTCCAGTGCCCCCCGGCAGTTGTATCTGTCAATAAAATAGAATCACCTTTGCACACCGTAAATGAGCCCCTGATAGGGCCAACAACCGGCGCAGTACAATAGGTAATTTTTCTTACCACATGGTCAAACAATTCTGAACTGTACACATTACCATACCTGTCAGTAGCAATACCCTGAGGATGATAAAATGTAGCTGCCGATGCCATACCGCCGTCGCCATTCCAGCCAAATGCCGCTGAACCTGCTATCGTCGATATAATTCCGGATGTGTTCACTTTTCTTATCCGGTTATTTTCGTAATCGGCTATAAAAATATTTCCTGCAGCATCTACAGCTACACCTGTTGCTGCATTTATCTTAGCACCAACTGCACTTGCGCCGTCACCCGAAAAACCATTAACGCCAGTACCTGCCACAGTGTTAATGATACCGGAGGTATTGATCATCCGTATACGGTTACCCTCACATAAATAGATGTTACCAAAGGTGTCGACATCAATTTCTGTAGGGTAGATCTGCGCAGCCGTAGCCGCATAGCCATCGCCACTATAACCCATCGTTCCATTCCCGGCGATGGTGGTAATTATACCCGCTGTGTCTACTTTCCGTACACGGTAATTGCCAAAATCAGCTATATAAATATTCCCATTTTTATCAGCAGCTACACTCATGGGTGTATTAATTCGGGCTGCCGTAGCCGCTCCGCCATCTCCGGTATATCCGCCGGAACCAATGCCTGCAAAAGTACGAATGATGCCCGCCGTATCAATGATGCGAATCTTGCCCGATCCCTCCGAAACATAAACATTGCCTGCACGATCAACAGCAATGCCATGCATTAAGGATAGCCCTGCACTGGTTGCCGGACCGCCATCACCTGAAGAACTGATAGAACCTGTTCCTGCTATTGTTGTAATGTTTCCTGCAGCATCGCGTTTACGCACACGGCCATTGTCCTTGTCAGCGATGTATACATTAAAGGCAGCATCGACCTTTACGCCAACAGGCGAAAAAAGCTGGCCCGCAGTTGCTGCACCTCCATCACCGCTAAATCCGGGGTTACCCATACCTGCAACTGATATTACATTACCGGTTGTATCAATTTTCCTTATCCTGCCATTCCCCTCATCAGCTACATAAAGGTTATTCGCACCGTCAATAGACAATCCGAACATAATGTAAAAAGTAGCCGTGGTGGCCGGTATGCCATCACCGTTATACCCTGACGCACCCGTACCGGCAATGGTGGTAATGATGCCCGATGTACTCACTTTCCTGATCCTGTTATTGTCCCTGTCAGCAAAATAGATGCACCCGTAACTATCTTTGGCTATGCCTGTTGGGGTAGAAATATGTGCCGCAGTTGCCGCACCTCCATCACCCGAAAACCCTGAAGAGCCCATACCTGCAAAAGTGGTAATGACACCCGATGCGGCTATCTTCCTGACGCGGTTATTGTTCATATCGCAAAACAATATATTACCGGCCCCATCGGCCAATATCCCTTGCGGACCACTGATAGCCGCCGCCGTAGCCTGCCCGCCATCACCGCTGTAACTAAAGGAACCAGTGCCAGCAAATGTTGTGATAACGCCACCGGAACTCACCTTCCTGATCCTGGCGTTACCTGCATCAGAAATAAACAGGTTACCACCGGCATCGAGGCAAATGGCAATAGCATTATTAATAGAGGCCGCAGTTGCCTGCCCGCCATCACCACCATAACTGGCAGACCCATTTCCCGCAATGGTTGTGATCACACCTGAAGTATTGATCTTCCTGACTCTTTGGTTGAACCTGTCCAGAACGATCATATCACCTCCGGCGTTAAAAACAAGGGAACAAGGTGCATACAATTTCGCAGCTGTTGCAGCGCCACCATCACCACTGAACCCATAAGCACCCGTACCTGCAAATGTGGAAATAACACCTGAGGCATTCACTTTGCGGATACGGTTATTGTATTGGTCTGCTATGTAAATGTTCCCGCTGCCATCCACTATGGCCGATGCCGCAAAATTGAGCTGAGCCTGTGTAGCGGGAATCCCGTCGCTGTTATAGCCCGCACCACCCTTACCCGCAACGGTAGAAATGATTTGTCCCTGAACTAGATTTGAAGCACAAATAACAAATGCCAATGCAGTGAGGCTGATCCGTGACAAGGTTGGTAGTAGTTTCTTCATGTAAATTAGATATATTTTTATGTAAAGTTGGCTGAAAAAACACAAAATTCAAAATCCCCATCAATAAATTTTATGAAATACAATAAGTTACAACAAAGTGCCTCACTCTTCGCCCTCAGCCAAACTCCGTTGATCTCTGCGAAACTCGACGATTTCCTCCGCGATACTCTGCGGTTAAACACCCAAATGGTCCCAAAAACCTCTCTGCGTACTCTGCCATACTCCCCTCTCCCTCAAAAAAACGCTGCGAGACTCTGCGAATTCCTCCGCGAGACTCTGCGGTTAAATACCCAAATGGTCACGAAAACCCCTCTGTGTGCTCTGCCATACTCCCCTCACCCTCAAAAAAACTCTGCGAGACTCTACGATTTCCTCCGCGAGACTCTGCGGTTAAATACCCAAATGGTCACGAAAACCCTCTGCGTACTCTGCCGTACTCGATAATTCTCTGTGAGACTCGCCCTTTAACTCCGCTATCCTCTGCGGTTAAGCGCAATAACCATACTCACACCCAGTTGTCCGTTGTTGGAGACCGCTCTTTTCACCACGTTTTTCATCCAAAACTTTATTATTTGTGATATAATGCTTACATTGCAGTCCTATAATTATAACAAACAAATACTTTGCATATGTATTTTAATGGTACAAAATGCCAACTGCTTTTACTCAGTTGTTTTATGTCGGCTTCCCTGTTAGCCAAAGATGTGAAAACCTTGAATGCCCAGGGGTTACAAAAACCCTTAACTTTTATTGAAAATAAAGGTCAGGTACTCGATGGCAATAATCATTCGCGTAAGGATATCCAGTTCAGGTTGGCAACCAATGGCCTAAGTCTGTTTTTAGGCAAGAGTAGCCTCCATTACCAGTTCCGGAACATAAAACACACCGACAAGTCGGCAGACATCAACTCGTACCAGATGAATGTTACCTTGCTTGGTGCTGACCCAAATGCGAAGATGGTAGCCAGCGACCAGCAGGAATATTACGAAAATTACTTTCTCGATCAAACAGCCACTGATGGTGTTACTGCACACGCTTATAACAAGGTTACCTATTGCAACGTTTACCCGAATATTGACTGGGTTTTGTATGTAAAAGGCAATAATGTGGAGTATGACTTCGTTGTGCGCCCCGGCGGCAATGTTAACGACATAAAAATTAAATATGACGGTGCTACAACACTGGCAATGACGGCCAACGGTGGCATACTCGCAACAACGCCTATGGGCGATGTTACAGAAAAGCACCCGGTAGCTTTCGAAACTGCGACCGGCAAATCAGTAGCCTCAAAATTTTCTGTTCATGACAACGTGGTGAGCTTCGAAACAGGTAACTACAACGGTTCACTCACCATCGACCCATTCCTTAACTGGAGTACCTATATAGGTGGTGGTAACGAAGACAGGGTTACTGCTTTAAAGTGTGGCCCTGGTGGAGAAACCTATGCATGTGGTTACACCGCAAGTACCGATCTGCCAGTCTCAGGTGGTCCTTACCAGAGTTCAAACAACGGTTCGCATGACGCATTCCTGGCACGCTACAATTCTGGCGGTGCCCTTGCGTTCACAACTTATTTTGGTGGCACCGGCAATGACGAGGCTCTCGCAATGGCTGTAAGTAATGCAGCTACAAGGGTTTATCTCACCGGCCGCACTACGTCAACAACCAGCATTGCTTCTGGTGGTGCGTATCACACAGCACTCAGCGGCTCCGGAACTTCTGATATGTTCCTGGTTCGTTTCAATAACACCGGTACTGCAAGATCTTTCGGCACATATATTGGTGGCACTGGCGATGAGACAGGCTATGCTGTGGCTTGCGACGCTAGCGGAAACGTCTATGTGGGCGGTGTAACTACCAGCAGTACAGCATCAACTATCGTTGCAGGAACACCTTATCAGGG
>CANCOG010000144.1 GCA_947379685.1 Flavipsychrobacter stenotrophus
AAGGTTATGTTCCGGGTTTGTCGGGAGATATTATTCAGCATTCGCAGGATTTTATACCGAGGATTTTTGCTGTTGCACTGATCACTGCGCTTGGCTTTGCATTCCTTAAAAAGAAAGTGCATTTGGTTATTCTATTTCTTTGTTCCATCGTCATCTCCATATTTTTGGTAAGGGCAAAATTCTGGATGACTCTATTCGGGGTAATGCTACCTACGTTGTTACATGTCTATGTATTTACCATATTTTTCATGTGGTATGGAGCTATAAAAAGTAAGTCTGTTTATGGTTACCTGGGCGTCTTATGCATGCTGCTTTCGGTCTTTATTATAGCTTCCCTAACTGTTAACGGCAATAATTACATTATCCCCGATTCTATGGTTGCTACTTACATGGCCAGTAACATTCAGGCTGCACTTGCTGAGGTTGTATTTTTCACCAATCAGGGAGAGCCCGGAGAACAAATCAGACTATTTGCACCCGGAGTTGTAAAGATCCAGATGTTTATTGCGTTTGCCTACACATACCACTATCTCAACTGGTTTTCAAAAACATCCATTATTAAATGGCATCTGATAACGAGGAAAGAGAGCATTGTAATATTCGTGATATGGGTAATTTCTGTTGGGTTGTATATATATGATTTCCAGACCGGCTTTACATTGCTACTGTTTATCAGTGTGCTGCATGTTTTCCTGGAATTCCCGCTCAATTATATCTCAATTGCCGGCACCCTCAAAAATTACATCCAATTACCGGGGCGCGGTTCGGGTCCGGGCACACAGTCAGGTAACCCCGCAATTGCAGTAAAAAGGGGTAAGTAATTGTTTCAAAACAAACGATCAACTCTACTACTTCAACCCGGCTTCCCACTTCTTCCGTCCTTCTCCCGGAAAAACATGGCGTTCGCTATGATAAGATGAACGAACCAGCGGCCCACTCTCAACATAGTCAATTCCCATTTTATACCCTGCTTCCCTGAATTCAGCAAATTCATCGGGATGAACAAAACGTACTACAGGCAAGTGCTTTTGTGAAGGTTGCAGGTATTGGCCAAGAGTAACTACGTCAATTCCGTTGTCGGCCAGATCTTGTAAACTCTGTAAAACTTCTTCTTTTGTTTCACCCAAGCCTAACATGATACCACTTTTTGTACGCATGCCTCCATCCTTCAGCCTGCGAAGGGCTTCGAGACTGCGATGATATTTCGCCTGTATGCGGACTTTCTTAGTAAGACGCTCAACAGTTTCCAGATTATGAGAAACAACTTCTGGCGCAACGTCTATAATACGTTGCAGGTTGTCCCAGTCGCCTTTAAAATCAGGGATAAGGGTCTCCAATGTTGTTTCGGGATTAAGCGCACGTACAGCTTTAATGGTATTTGCCCAAATGGAAGAGCCACCGTCTTGTAACTCATCGCGGTCAACCGATGTGATTACTGCATGTTTCACCTTCATCAGGAAAATGGCCTCAGCAACCCTTTGCGGTTCATCCCAATCCACCGGTTCAGGCCTACCGGTAGCAACAGCACAAAAACCACACGAGCGGGTGCAGATATTACCCAATATCATAAAAGTAGCAGTTCCCTCGCCCCAGCATTCACCCATGTTCGGGCAATTACCGCTCTCGCAAATGGTATGTAATTTATTGGTAGTAACCAGGTTACGCACATTGCGATAATTTTCCCCAATGGGTAATTTTACGCGAAGCCAGTCTGGCTTCTTTACGCGTGTTTCCTTGTTGATGGTTGCTGAACTGATGACCGGTAATTCCTGCATATACGGTAGCAAAATTAGTTTAAAATCGGGAAAAAACTGTTGATTCTATTAACTGCAGAATTGAGCTATTCTATAGTAGGCGCCATTTGGACCCCAAAACGTTAATTTAGTTTCTACCTTTAAAAAGAATTTCAATTAACCCAGCCAAAGATGAAACTTTTTCGCTCGAAACTGCAATATAAAAACTACGAACCGGGAGAGTTTTCCGACGAAAAAGAACGTAGTACAGATGAAATATTCTTGCTGATAAGGGACTTCCCTTGGGCCGAACAATGCCACCTGGTTGCTATTGGTCTTACTGCCCCCTCGGTCACAATTGAACGGGAAGATGGTTCATTTTTGAAGATCAGTCATTCCTATTACGGCAAATTCAGTATCTACTGGCTGCAATCATCAGGACCCTGCTTAAAAAAAGTAGTGCCGTATCTGGGCGATGCAATTAAAGAAGTAAGTGAGTTTTGTAGTGATACTTTGTCAGAAAATTCATTTGAACAAGAACATGGATTTCATCTCCAAAGACATTTTTATACCAAAGACTTCACTAACCATGTATCTAAAGGCGCACTTTTCCCAATTGTTATTTATAGTATTTTTCCATTTCTAATGATGGTGCCACTAGGAATTATTGCCTTCAACTGGCAAACACTGTCCATCAGTGGAAACAAATTCAGCATCCTGTTATTGATCGCATATATAGGTGCAACTACAGTGACAATTTATTTGGGCATAATGGCGTGGCGACTATTTCACAACCACTATTCTTATTCATTAGGGCAGTTTATCGAAATTTCACGGGGCAAGGACGAATTCACATTCGGTACAGACAATGAATATCAAGTGTATCTGAAAAGTCAGATCAAGCTGGTAAAGGCCTACAGTAACACACAAAGCAGAAACCCCTGGGGACACATAAAACACTATGAAATCAATTTCCTCGACGGAACTCAATTGAATATTTCAAGTCTGTTACTTAAGAATGCAATTTTGGGAGACGCACCAATAGAATGGGTTTCGAAATTTTATCCCCGAATAGGCTGACCCATACTTTATTGTCAATAAAATATTTTGTAATGTTCACCCTAACTTTCCTAATTTCCACCAAATTCATTTTGGCCGGCGCGCTAAAAAAAGACAACTTTTTAGTCGTTTGTTGAAAGAATAAGTAATTTTGCACCTATGAAAAAGAACCTGATACAAAAAAGTCAAAACCCTCTTATGAAAAACCTTTTATTAGCTCTTATGCTGCTTACGTCCACCGAAACGTTTGCACAAAAAATGCACTTTACAGATTCATCAAACTCCTGGCATTATTATTTTGATGGCATGGAGCAATGCCCAGCATTTGTTACATACAGTTTTGGACCAGATACCGTTATTGCTGGAAATACGTACCGGCAAATGGTTCGTGGTGGAATGATCGACTATTCCAGCTCCCTCTGGTTCCCGGGATGTGGTGTCAGCGGTGGCTCAACCCGTTTTTTGAGGGAAGACACTGCCTCCGGCATTATTTATCAAAGAAACCCGACTGATACAGGCGATATCGTTTTTTTTAACTATAATAAGTCGGTTGGAGACACGTTCTTTTCATGTGCAACTTATATAGATGCACCGCACACCGACAGCATTTTCAAAATTGATACGATCCTGATGGATTCCGTTAGTTACAGAGTATACCATCTGAAGAATATTAATTATGGACTTTGTTTTACATTTATTGAGGGCATCGGCAATCCGTTCTATTGGGGAGGCGAAAAGGAAGAAAAATTAAGGTGTTTTGACGGCTCACGCCGGTTTTCAGAATTTTCAACAAAAGTCTACTTTATGGGAGGAGGCACCTACCAGAATAAAACTATTAGTGATTGCGGGCCACTTGCTATAGTTAATGCGCCCTTACCTGTAGAAGACATTAATATCTCTCCCAACCCAGTTACTGATATTGTGAATATCACATCGAATAAATTCATTAAAGAATTGACTGTCACCAATTTACTCGGCGAAACAATCGCCCATTATTTTCCTGCATCTGGAAAAATTTCTTTCCCTGCCACACAGTTTGCTAGCGGCATATATGTTTTAACAATAACCAGTGACAATGCGCAGAAATATTTCAGAAAATTTGTAAAACAGTAACTCCTGAAGAGTTCTGAAAGATGATGACTTACCCTAAATTGCTGTTCCGGATTCGTGCCATGATCCTTTTTTTTGTGGTGATGCTCGTTTTGAGTGGCGCTACTGCCTTCCCGGTTTACACTGAAATGCGCTGGCTGATGTCCTTGCATCTGTTCAACGATAACTCAACTATGGGTGCATGGCTATTAAAAGTATGGCAGGGCGTACAGGATATGAATGATAAGCACAGCTTTCTATTTTATGGGTACGACTGGATGGCATTTGCGCATATCGTTATTGGCCTTGCCTTTATTGGGCCTTTCCGCGACCCGGTGCGTAACAAATGGATCATAGAATGGGCTATGCTTGCCTGCATAAGTGTGCTCCCCCTTGCCTTAATTGCTGGAAATATCAGGGATATTCCCTGGTTTCATATTGTTATTGATTGCTGTTTTGGGATTTTCGGGCTGGTGCCCTTGGGGATTGTAAGGAGGTGGATACACAAGTTGGAGAAAATGAAAGCAAATTAAAACCAGAGATAACACCACCTCACTACCTTGGTGTAAATACCTGTTTTACCCTCATTATCAATGCCTTAAGCAACCCGCCATCATTTTGCAGGTGGCGATCAACTGTCCATACTATTGCTTTATTAGTGTAAACTTTATAAAGGCGTCCAAAACCTTTTTCCCGGAGTTTTACAGCTAACCAGCCATCTTCATTAGTGCCGGGCGGATGCTCGTATCCGTTTACCTGAAGGCATTGCTCCTTCCTGAATCCGGAATTGCAGCCATAAACATTCATAGCTTCCTCTTTGAACAAGCGCTTATATACGCGCAGTATATCTGCAATATGTTCGTAAACAAAATAAGTAAACCTTGCCCTACCCTGTCCCGGGAGGAATGCGAATCGTCCATAAGCGATGGCTATTGACGAGTCATTTATCAATGGCGGAATCATAGATTCTATCCAATCGGGCGGATATATGGAGTCCGCATCAGCATTCAAAATATACTTGCCCTTAGCAGCGTGTAAGCCCGCGGTACGGGCAGCAGTAACACCCTTTATGGTTTCCCTTATGCACTTCACACCACTTGCCAACACCAATTCTTCGGTTCGGTCGGTGCAATTATTATTAACAACTATTATTTCAACGGACAACCGAGTAATATTTGCTGCTATAGATACAAGGGGATTCAGAATGTTCTCTTCTTCGTTATATGCAGGGATAACTACAGTTACGTCCGGCATCCCCTTTGTAAGACCAGGGTACTTAGCCTTTATCAATGCAATCTTTTCTTCGTTACTATAACTAAGTATTTTATTTATATAAGAAGGCAAGACTACTGGACGCATCAAGCAAAATTAAAAGTAAAAAATAAAAAGTAAAAAATCTCAACGTAAATCAGCACTACATTTGCAAGCCAGTCTTGTGATTTTGTAAACTATTGACGCCATTACACATTTTCCTTTTGCAATAATGCCGGTATCGTTTTAAGAATCAGTTTAATGTCGTTTCTGAAACTATGCGTTTCGGCATAAGCATTGTCCAGCATCATTCGTTCTTCCGATGACATATCACCCTTACCACGCTTTTCAACCTGCCAGAGTCCGGTAATTCCTGCGGGTGCCATAAAACGCATTGCATATTTATCGGTGGTCAGCTTCTCTGCTTCATACAAAGGCAGCGGACGGTTACCAACAATACTCATATCCCCAATCAGCACATTCCATAATTGCGGCAATTCATCTATGCTTGTATTACGCAATACCTTACCCACTTTTGTAACACGCGGATCGTTCTTTAACTTAATAAAGGCATTTTCGCTTAATGCCTTACGTGTACTTATGTAGTTCTTTTCGCACCAGGAAATTTCATCGGCATACAATAAGCGGGTACAACTCGTTCCATTCTTAATACAATGGTCACAAAGCGTGCTCACATCCAGCGCAGCTGCAGCATCATCCTTGCCGGCATATTGGTTCAAATGTTTAAGGTCCTTCAGCTTTTGGTCGGCATTAACGTACATCGACCTTATCTTGTAAAATTTAAATATGCGATATCCGGTACCCACTCTTAGTGAATAATAGAAAATTGGGCCTCTCGATTCCAGTTTCATAATAATAACAAGAATCAGTAAAAGCGGTGATAACGCCAATAAGACAGAACCTGAAAATAGAATATCAAATATTCTTTTCAACGGAGGAGTTTTATAGGTAGGAATCTTTTGGGCATGGACCTTTCCACGGAGTGCCTTCCAGTTTTTCACCAGAAAATTTACGCGGCGCTGCAAATGATCCCTTCTAAGGGGCATCTTAAAAACATCGGCAACGCCGGTTTTCAAACATATCCTGTTCAGGTTGTCATTGAGCTTATTGGATATGAGAAAATAGGGCACGTCAGGAAAAACCTTGTTCTTCTGTAGCGTTTCCAGCATATAAACACCAAGTGGCGCAATCACTTCACTTTGCGAAATAATGCCTAGTATGTTGAGTCTGTTTTTTTCCCATTTTGTGCAAAGCTCAACGCCATTTTTAAATTGCATTAATTCAAGGCTGCCGAAATCGCACCCGCTGATCAATCCATAGGTGGCGTCATCAACATTGAGCAAGGCAATTATTCCCGGTTCCTGTGCATTTGCAACAATACTGCTCATCAAATTGATTAATTAAATAACAATTTACCTGTTCTCCTGAGAATGGCCTTCATCCTTGCCTCCAGCTCACGTGGATTGAATGGTTTTACCACATAATCGTCAGCGCCTGCATCGAGGCATTTTATCCTGGTTTCCGTGCTTTCCTCACCAGATAACACAAGCACAGGAATCGCGCTGAAAAAACCACTCGCCTTAAGCTGTTCAATTAACTCAAGGCCACCCATTTGTGGCGTATTCAAGTCAGCAATGATTATGTCAGGCAGGTTTCCCTCCTGTAAAAAAGACATGGCGTCCATACCATTGGTATAGGCCATTACCTGGAAACGTTTTTCCAAAGAACGCCTTATAATCAGCTGGATCGTGGGGTCATCCTCGACAACCAGCACTTTAGGAAAATCCGAATCTGTCAAGTTCATGCTGAGCTAATTATTAAAAGTTCTTGCTTCACGTAAAAATAATACAAACAACCATATTCCCACACTAATTCAGAAATATATACAGTCGGTAACACAAATATAATTCAAATCTAAAACGCTTGTATGCTTTATATCCCTAACAATAGCGCCTTATGACCTGAATTTGACATATTTCTCCGATAATGGCCTTCATCCCGATGTGCCTTACCTTTACAATTCCAGGTATTGTAAAGTCTGCATAAATTGGAAGTGCCAATTATAACGGACTGGCCCACTGAATATTCAGCCATTTACGGGTGTTCCACCCCGGGTTTTCGATTACTTTATTGAAGGGGGCTAGATGTAAGCTATAGCTTAGGCCAGTTTTCAATAGCACAATTAGAAAAAAGCCAACAATACCTTTTTGTAATGTCAACGAAGTTTTGTTTGAACAATTTATTTGAAAGAATTGTAAATCAGCAAGTCACACCTTTGAGTTTTTACTTGGCACTATCCCTTCCTCTTGCCTGTAATTTTTTCAATCTTCTCCTTAACTAGTTCTCTAAAAAACCATAAAAGGTACTGATTAATGGCCTTTTGCAGGCTCTTATCATATGTGGGAATGAAACGCCTGCATTGATCCTTATTAAAGGTCCAGGCCAAGATCCCCATCACATCTTTTTGCACAATAGCCCGCATCATATCCTTTTTATAAAGGCTTATCTTTACTTCTTTAGGATACTTGGTTTCGTCATGATGAAGCAAAGTAAGGTCTCCCTTTTTAATCTTCTTAATTCCTTCTGTGAAGTTATTTCCAGTAAACTTACCATAATAGATCCATGAATTAGGGCGCACGTCTACCTCAATAAGATAGTGCTTGCGGTCTGGTATACTGTACATAAATGCAATGCTGGCAAAACCATTAATGCCCATCGACCGACCAACTTTAACCAACTGCGGTATAATTTCAGTGTTCTGAGTAAACATGCGCTGGGTTGACAACCCAAATTTACCTAATATCATTAATAGCCGCGCATAACTATATACTATTAGCTCACCATCTTTAAAAAGTACTTCCATGTTAATATCATAACCGTCTATATACTGCTGGAAGACAATATTTTCCTTGTTTTCAATCCGGTCAAGGTTTTGTTTCAGTTCAGCTTCATTATCACATTTAAAAACACCTGTACCTGCTTCGCTTTTATCGGTTTTCAACATTAGCGGATACCCCATAAATTTACTGATCGATTGAAGGGTCATAGTTGGTGCGTAGATCAGGAACCGAGGTGTTTCAATGTCGTATTTGGCACATAAAATTGAAAAACCGGCTTTGGAACCTAAGAGTTCCCTGTTCACAATGTTATTGAGTGGCAATATTTTATAAAACAATTCCTCCGATGTTATTGAATCGTTAAGCATTCGGATAATTATATCGTCACCAGGAATGATCCAGTTATAGTCGTCGCCTTTTTCGCGAACAAGAGCTACCAGCTGACTGACAAACTCGTCGGGATCCGCACTACCCTCAATATAATTATCATAATAGCTGCTCTTCAATACCCAGGAATCCTTTACCGAAAAAACATCTACAACGCAACCTGCTTCTTTAAAGACAAAAGGTAATTCCATCATTGAATCCCAATTTGCAAACGACACAATTAACACCTTATACATAAAATATGCAGTATTTAATATCCAAAAAACACAAAAAAATTGAACCAGACTTGACCAGGTTTTTGCGCCACGAGTTACAGTATTTAATACTTACAACCCTTCAACAAGCACCGTAAACAAAAGTAGTATAGGGCATGAGCCAAACAGTGTGAGTTTGTCTTGGTTTTGTAAAATGAATGTCAGCAAAATGCAATAAAACAGAGGGCGTTATTTGGAGGTTTTCCTACCCCTAAACATATAAAAAGTAGAAACAATTGTAAGTGCGTAAAGGGCAGCAGATATACCTGCTTCTATAAAATATACCCCGGTCATATATCTGTTAGTTCCAGCTAACAGAACTAAAACACCAATTATTCCAGCAACTAAAAATGACGATAGCCAGTAACGGATATTCATGCCAGTCGTTCTAATTACTGAACGAACAGGGAGTTTTTTAATTGCCACGAAAATCAATATCAAGCCGACCACCGAATTAATATACTGCAACCAGATATATACCCTGTGCCCTGCAAATTCTATTGTTGATGCAATTGCATTAGGGCGATACAGGTTAAGATGGGTAAAAGCGTCCCACAGAAAATGAGATAGGATACCAATATATAAAGAACACAAAACAATAACGATATGCTTTTTGAAATAAGCCACCCAATCAAATTTTCTGTAATTGGCAAACCGACTAAACAACGATTTGGGCAAATTATCTATAAGCTGATCGCGAACCACCTGGTGGAATACAAATGAAAGTATTAATGCGAGCGGAAGATCGAACCAAATAGAAGCACGCCAGTGGTGACTATAAATTTTGTTGCCTCCAAACGTAATAAACGACTCAAAATCTGGAGCTATACTTCCGACAATTAAACCAGTTGCAGAAACATATTTTCTGTACCTTTTAATTAGAGGCAATACAATAACCGGATGCGCAAATGTAAAGGGCATTTTTAGGAAGCAGCCTAATGTTGAGGCTGCAAGATAATTACTACTGAGTTAGGGAATTGTAAAATGCTGGACGGGATGTTGGGCGAATTCTATTTTCACCGAATAAAGTATTGACCTGGACAAATACCAGTCAATTGATTTTCATGGATGATCCGTCTAGTCATAGCGATCCAGCCTACGAAAAAATCCAACATTGTTACGCAAGTGGCAAACTTTCAACAGAGAAAGATTATTTTGGTTCTGTGTCTTTTGAATCTATTGGCGTGCATATCACAAATGCACCTGAAGTATTTAACGTTACTGGATCAATAATAATTCCACGGCCATTTTCGGGCAAACTGCTGAATTTGTCACATACAATTACCCACTCTGATTCGATTATTACTTTACAAAATTCATTGATGGTCAATGGAGGCCGTGGAGCGCCATTTAAAGTAATACAGCAGTTACAGGTGAACCCATTGATGCGCATTATGTAGGTCTTGCCCCAGTCCAGGTTTTGTTCAGCGTCAAGCCAGCAAATGTCTGCCTGGAACCACTTGGTATAAAACGGGCTGTCTGCTGTTAACGTTATCATTTCACCCCTTGTTACAAGCGTACTGCTGTCCAGGCGCAGGCAAAGGTTTTGTCCGGGCTCAGCCTGAGCTACTGATTCGCAGCCATGAACAATGTCCTGGATAGTTGCTTCACTGCCATAAGCATCTATTTTTACGATATCACCGACATTTGCTTTGCCAGATAACAACTTCCCAAAGCACATGGTGTTGCCGCTATCGGAATCACTCGTTACATATTGCACGGAGAACCTGGTTTCCA
>CANCOG010000145.1 GCA_947379685.1 Flavipsychrobacter stenotrophus
ACAAGCTGTGAAAGCTGTTGAGATCATGAAGACATACATTTTGGCAAAAGTGCCACCAATGTTCAGCGGATTTGTGCACGGTTTCTTTGCCAAGTCAGCCGATCACAGTAGCGACGATATTACAGAGTTGCCATCCAGGTAACGTGCCTTTGAAAAATACAAACATTTGGCCAGGCTGATTCCCGGCA
Organism: Flavipsychrobacter stenotrophus; assembly: GCA_947379685.1. Classification (GTDB taxonomy): domain Bacteria; phylum Bacteroidota; class Bacteroidia; order Chitinophagales; family Chitinophagaceae; genus Flavipsychrobacter; species Flavipsychrobacter stenotropha_B. Next base: position 189 of record CANCOG010000145.1, read on the forward strand.
CTGCGTCATATAATAACATTTATAGCAACCCATCGATAGCCTTTTGTTGCTTTCGGTGGGTTCTTTTTTTTTGTCTTGGTGCATCTTGATTCCGCGACATCGATCGTTGTTTTTTTCCACCAATGTCTGTTTCGCGCCATCTCCAATTGTAAACAAAAAAATCCCGGCAGCTCATAAAGAACTACCGGGATTTTAATATTAGTTTATACTATTCAGATACTATAAAGTACGTTTAACTTCTACTTCTTCGAAGCCTTCTATGATATCTCCTACGCGCACATCGGCATAGTTCTTAACCACGATACCGCACTCGTAACCGGTAGCCACTTCTTTAACGTCATCCTTAAAGCGTTTCAATGAAGCCAGTTCACCGGTGAACACCACGATACCATCTCTTACAAGGTTGATCCTGGCATTACGGGCAATCTTGCCGTCAAGAACATAACAGCCGGCAATTGTACCTACGCCGCCAATCTTGAACACTTCACGTACCTCAACATTACATGTTGTTCTTTTCTCCACCTTAGGTTCAAGAAGACCTTCCATAGCGCTCTTGATCTCTTCAATCGCATCGTAGATGATCGAGTAAGTACGGATCTCAATGTTTTCCTGTTCAGCGAGTCTTGCTGCCTGCAACGATGGTCTAACCTGGAAGCCAAGTATGATGGCATCAGATGCAGTTGCCAGCAATACATCACTTTCAGTGATCTGACCAACACCCTTGTGTACAATGTTAACCGCAACTTCTTCAGTAGCCAGTTTCTGTAATGAGTCACTCAATGCCTCAACAGAACCATCGAAGTCACCCTTAATGATGATACCCAGTTCCTTAAAGCTACCCAATGCAAGACGACGACCAATTTCATCGAGCGTAATATGCTTGCGGGCACGGATACCTTGTTCACGCATGATCTGCGAACGATGGGTAGCCACTTCCTTAGCTTCATTTTCATCTTCAAATACCCTGAATTTCTCACCTGCCTGAGGTGCACCGTTAAGACCAAGCACCTGCACAGGAGCCGATGGCCCTGCGGAAGTAACCCGCTGTCCACGTTCGTTGAACATCGCCTTTATCTTACCGAAGTATTGGCCACATACAACCATATCACCCTGGTTCAGCGTACCATTCTGGATAAGTATGGTAGACTGGTAACCGCGTCCTTTATCAAGTGATGCTTCAATAACTGAACCGGAGGCATTGCGATCCGGGTTTGCTTTTACTTCGAGCAACTCTGCTTCCAGACCGATTTTCTCGAGCAGCAGGTCTATATTCAGACCCTTCTTAGCTGAAATTTCCTGGCTCTGGTATTTACCACCCCAATCTTCGACAAGGATGTTCATTTGAGCCAGTTGTTCTTTTATTTTTTCAGGGTTTGCACCTTCTTTATCTATTTTATTGATCGCAAAGATCATCGGCAGATTCGCAGCCTGAGCGTGCGATATCGCTTCCTTCGTCTGAGGCATGATGGCATCGTCAGCCGCAACCACAATAACTGCAACGTCAGCAACTTTGGCACCACGGGCACGCATCGCGGTGAACGCTTCGTGACCCGGAGTATCCAGGAAGGTGATCTTCTTGCCGGTTGGTGTAGTTACCTGATAAGCACCAATGTGCTGTGTGATACCACCGGCTTCACCTGCAACCACATTCGCACTTCTTATATAATCCAGCAAAGATGTCTTACCATGGTCAACGTGACCCATTATGGTAACTATCGGCGCACGTGGTACCCTGTTTTCATCATCTTCTTCGTCTTCTTCCTCTTCTACAACACCCTGCTCGAGGTTGATGAATTCAACTTCGTAACTGAACTCACTTGCTACAAGTTCAATTACCTCTGCGTCCAGACGTTGGTTAATGGATACCATTATACCCAAACTCATACACTTGCTGATAACATCAGCAAAACTTACGTTAAGCAGGCTGGCCAGTTCGCTCACTGAGATGAACTCGGTAACCTGTATTGTATTTGTTTGTTCAGAGTTTTCAGCAGCGGCCCTCTTTTCCGCCATTTCGTCACGCTTGTTACGGCGATACTTGGCCTTAAGGTTCTTACTACGGGTTGAACCTGTAAGTTTAGCCTGTGTTTCCCTGATCTTATCCTGAATTGCTTTAGCGTCAATTTCCTGCTGTTGCTGAGAAACCGGATCACTATTGTAAGCTGGCCTGCGATCGCGGTTGCCGCCTTGTCCGCCGCCGGGCCTGAAGCTTCCTCCACCCTGGCCGCCTGCTGGCCTGCCTTGTCCGTTGCCCGTTGGGCGACCAACTCCGCCACCACCTGGCCTGTTAATACCCTGGTTTCCACCCTGGCCATTTCCACTTGGGCGACCGACGCCACCGCCACCGGCAGGTCTGTTTCTGTCACCGCCACCCCTGTTTCCAGGTCCGGTTCCAGGTCCTTGTCCGGGACCACGGTTGCCTTGACCCGGTACTCCGGTGCCAGGTTGCCCTGGTTTGAAGGATTCAGGTCTTTTCTCAACCGGTATTCTCTTACGTTTCCTTTTTTCACGCTCGCTTGGCCTGGTATTTCCACCAGAAGGCTGCGCAACGGGAAGTTCAATTTTTCCTATGATCTTAGGTCCCTCAAGGCGAGGGGCCTTCATTTCAATATGTTCTGGTTTGTTCGAATCGTCCACCTCCGGTGTCACAATCTCAGGCACCACAGGTGCCACGACTGCTTCCACAACTGGAGCTGCCGGTTTTTCCTGAGGTTTCACCTCTACTGGTGGGGCCGATGGTTTCACAGCTGCAGCCGGAGCTTCTTTCTTGGGAGCTTCAACCTTTACCTCTTTCTTCTTCACAGCACCTTTCTTAGGGCGTGAAGCTAGGTTCATTTCGTCAAGGTTTATTTTACCCAGGATATTTGGTCCCTCAATCTTAGGGGCCTTAATATCTACATGCTGTGGCGGTTCATCAGCTTCAATTTCTTTTGCAGCAACTGGCTGCGGCTGTTCGGCTGGAGGGGCTGAAGGCATTGCTTTTTCAGCAACAACTTCCTTTTCCTTCACAACAGGGGCTGCCGGCGGAGCTGGAGGAGCAACTTCAACTGGTTTTACAGCTACAGGCTCTTCAACTTTTTTTGCTTCCTCTGGTTTAGGGGCCGCTTCCACTGGTTTTACAACCTCAGCAGGCTTAACTGCTTCCACAGGTTTAGGCGCCTCAGCAACCTGTTTGGCCGGTTCTTTAGCTTTTACAACTTCAGCAGCAGGTGGTGCTGGTGGCACCTCCTTATTTTCTTTTTTAGGCAACTCAAAAACCGGTGCCGGATCTTTTGGTTTTTTCAGGTTGTCGAATAATGACCCTTTAGGCAATGCAATTTCGTCGCTTCTGCGCTTTGCCAGTTTATCCTGTGCAAATTCTACCTGCAGGGCGTTATACATTTGCTCATTGAGCTTGGTACTTGGGTTGCTTGCATTGATCTCAAATCCTTTATCATTAAGGAACTCCACAAGTGTGTCCTTACCAATATTGAATTCCTTTGCAGCCGCCAGTAACCTGGGAGTCTTGTTTGTTGCTGTTGTCATTATTCTATTTCCTTGTCAAAATACGTTTGCCGGCGCATTACCTGCCAGCCTTCACGCGACATACAAACCTACACCTTTTTATCCTAAAAAGCAGGCAGATATACCGTCAATCTCACATTATTTATTTAAAGCGTAACAACTTAATGTTAATTCTTGCTTGAAATTTACTCCATATACCGATGTTTTATTATTCAACTGTCTGTTTACATGTATTTTATATCACTTCCGGAAACGTCCGGTCTGCTCCAAAAACAAAGATTATTCCTCCCTGAATTCAGCTTCCAGAATGTTGCGCAATTCCTTAACTGTCTCTTCTTCCAGGTCAGTACGGCGAACCAGTTCTTCGTTAGAAAGATCGAGTACACTTAATGCGGTGTCACAACCAATACGTTTCAACTCATCAATAACCCATGCTTCAATTTCATCTGTAAATTCGTCGAGGTCAATATCGTATTCAACTTCTTCTTTCACATCGCGGAAGACATCGATTGAATAACCGGTAAGTTCCTGAGCCAGCTTAATATTTACACCTTTCTTACCAATAGCCAGGGAAACCTGATCTGGATCCAGATAAACTTCGGCGCTCATTTTTTCACCATCCAGGTTCATTTTATTGATGCGTGCAGGCGTAAGCGAGCGTTGCAGCAATAACTGAACATTTGCTGTGTAATTGATAATATCTATATTCTCATTACGCAGTTCACGTACAATACCGTGTATGCGGCTTCCCTTCATACCCACGCAGGCACCCACCGGGTCAATACGGTCATCATAGCTTTCAACGGCTACTTTGGCACGCTCACCAGGTTCACGTACAATTTTCTTTATAACAATCAGGCCATCCATGATTTCAGGCACTTCAATTTCCAAAAGTTTTTCGAGGAAAGAAGGTGCAGTACGGCTTAATATGATCACAGGTGCGTTATTCCTCATTTCTACTTTACGTACAACTGAACGTACAGTTTCTCCTTTTTTAAAGAAGTCGGTAGGTATTTGTTCTGACTTAGGCATGATCAACTCATTTCCTTCGTCATCGAGCAGTAACATTTCTTTTTTCCAGATCTGGTAAACTTCGCCTGTAATAATGTCGCCAATTCTGTCGGCATATTTTTTAAGCAGGTTATTTTTCTTCAAATCGCCAATACGTGCAGCAAGTGTCTGTTTGGCAGCAAGTATAGCCCTGCGGCCAAAATGGGCCACATCAACTTCCTCGTAAACCTCTTCTCCTACATTATAATCGGCTTCTATTTTTATGGCTTCAGTATATGGTATCTGTGCATTTTCATCTTCAACCATATCGTCTTCAACGATCTCGCGTCGGCGGAAAATCTCAAGGTCACCCGTTTGGTCGTTCACAATGACATCGAAGTTTTCGTCGCTTCCATATTTTTTACGGAGCAGCGTCTTGAAAACGTCCTCTAAAACCTTCATGAGTGTAGGCCTGTCAATGTTTTCGGCTTCTTTAAACTCCTGGAAGGAGTCAATGAGATTGATACTTGGCATATACTTTATTTTATGCTTGCCCTTTTTTGTGCCGGCAAGGCATTGTTAAAAAATGATTTGTACAATTGCTTTTTTGATTTTTGAAAATGGTATCACTATAGTTTCCGGTTCTTTAGCTTTCGGTTTTTTTACTTCCAGAGTAATTTCATTTTCAGTTACTTCCCTGAGAATGCCTGTTGTTTCTTTCTCCTCATCATCAGCCACCAGAACTGTACGTCCTATGTTTTTTTTGTATTGCCTGAACTGCAGGAGAGGCTCATCTACTCCGGGGCTTGATACCTCCAGTGAAAAATCACCGCCCGGGTAAAGCTGCGCCTGTTCTACCTCTGCGTAAAGTTTGCGGTTCACTGCTACGCATTTTTCGATTGAAAAACCGCCATCGGCATCAATGAAAACCTTAATGTTGTTGACGGGCTTTATTTTTATGCTTACAATAAACATATCGGTGCCATCAAGCAACGGTTCCAGTAATGTGTATATTTTGTCCGTTATCTCAGCCATACCTAAAAAACGAGGGGACAATTATTGTCCCCTCTCTTCTTGAATTGGGGCAAAGGTACGACACATTAACCAATATTCAAAAGATTATCTTTATGAGAGTAGGTGGGATGATGCAACTATAGGGCAATGTAAATTTAGTAGTGGTCACTTGGTTCAATATTTTTCCTTTGTTCACTCTGTCGTCAATGAGTTTATCTAATTGTTGTGTGTCCGTCTCGTGTGTCCATAATTTTATGTATTAATGTAGGTTGGTTGCGTTAGATTTCATTCAAAACAATTAATTTTACCCTGTGAAAGACACGTCATATATATTAGGCTTGATTAAAAAGACGGTCTATGAAATTGACCCGTTGGCAACTGTTATATTATATGGTTCCTATGCGCGAGGGGAGCAGCGTGAAGATTCGGATATCGATTTGCTTATTTTGTTGGATTCGGAAAAAGAAAAACTCACCTTCATGGAAAAGAAAATAATCACCTATCCCATTTACGATATTGGTATTGATACTAACACATTAATCAGCCCTAAGGTATACACAAAAAAGGGTTGGGCCCATCACAGAGTAACACCTTATTTTGAAAATGTAAACCGCGAAGGCGTCGTATTATGAGCGAAATAGAAAACCAGGAATTAGTTCAGTACAGGTTCGGCAAGGCGATCGAGACTATAAATGAAGCTGAATTTCTACTCCAGAATAAATATTGGAATACTACAGTCAATAAATTATATTACGGTTGTTTTTATGCTGCGAGCGCATTGTTGGCCAGCATAAATATTTATCCAAAATCCCATTCCGGCACACAGCAAATGTTTAGTTTGCATTTTATTCAAACGGGAATATTCGGGAAAGATGTGATCAAATTTTACACTACACTGCTGGATATGCGGCAGGATGCTGATTATGAAGATTTTGTTGACTACGAGGAAAATGATGTTCTGCCACTGATTCAGCCAACAAAGGAATTCATTTCAGGAATTCAAAAAATGCTCTTTCCCGCTTAAATTCCACTCATTTTCTGGAAATCAAATCAAATTGCCATTTTTTCAAATTAAATCATATCTTTGCACACTCAAAAAGTGTGTTTATTTAAAAATTTTGATGCAAATGTCTCATTTTACTGCTGAAAAGAAAGCTAACATTTTCAAAACCTTTGGTGGATCAGAAACCAATACCGGCTCCATCGAAGCCCAGATCGCTATGTTAACAGAGCGTATCAACCATATTTCCGGCCATCTGAAAGGAAACAGAAAAGACTTCTCTACCAACCGTGGCCTTATGGTAATGGTAGGTCGACGTAAACGTTTATTGCAGTACCTTAGCCACAACAACCTGAGTTCTTACCGCTCGTTGATTGAAAAGCTGGGTATTCGTAAATAATCAACGCATACCAACACAACTGTTCCCAACACATTGTTGGGAATTGTTTTTTTATGACAATCTAAATTTTGATGTATGATCCCAAATCCCGTTTCCGCCTCGCTGAAATTAGCTGATGGGCGTGAAATTACCATTGAAACCGGCAAAATGGCCCGGCAAGCTGATGGAGCAGTGGTAGTACGTATGGGCAACTGTATGATTCTCGCTACCGTTGTAGCAAACAAAGACCCAAAACCAGGGCAATCTTTCTTCCCTCTCACCGTTGATTACCAGGAAAAGTTCGCATCTGCGGGCCGTATCCCTGGTTCTTTTTTTAAACGTGAGGCCCGCCTGAACGATTACGAAATACTTACCTCACGCCTTATAGACCGCGCTTTGCGCCCTCTGTTTCCAGATGATTACCTCTGCGAAGTTCAGGTATTGGTTTCCCTCATTTCTTCTGATACCGAAGTAATGCCTGATGCACTGGCCTGTCTGGCTGCTTCAGCTGCACTTGCAGTATCGGATGTGCCTATTCAGGAAGTTATTTCTGAAGTTCGTATAGGCCGTGTAAATGGAGAATATATTGTTAATCCTACACGTACCCAATTAAAAGACGCTGACCTTAACATTATAGTTGCCGCTACTGCCAAAAATATTATGATGGTAGAAGGTGAAGCTAAGGAGTGTGACGAAGCAAGCCTGATAACAGCCATTGAAGTTGCCCATGACGCGATTCGTGCACAGGTAACTTTGCAGCTAGAATTGCGCGATAAAATTGGTATGACCGCTAAGCGTGAATATACCAAACCTTATACCAACCCTGAACTGGAAGCGAATATTGAAACTTTCGGTAAGGCAAGGATTTATGAAGTAGCGAAGGCTGCATTGGGCAAGCACGAACGTGGCGATGCATTCAAGCAGATCCGTAAGGACTACGAAGCTCAATTCAACGAAGAAAACCCAATCAAGTCTGAAGATGCTGCTCTGGTAGGCATGTATTTCCATGACCTTGAAAAGAGTGTGATCCGCACCATGATGCTGGAAGAGCGTGTTCGCCTCGATGGCAGAAAGCTCGACGAGGTTCGTCCATTAACCATGGAAACTGACCTGTTGCCTTCACCACATGGTTCATCTTTGTTCACCCGTGGCGAAACACAATCGTTGACTACTGTTACCTTGGGTACAACTGATGACGAATTGCTTTCTGAAACTGCAGCAACATCCGACTACGTTAAATTCATTCTGCATTATAACTTCCCTCCGTTCTCTACAGGTGAGGTGAAGATGATGCGCGGACAGAGCCGTCGTGAAGTGGGACATGGTAACCTTGCCATGCGTTCGCTGAAACAGATGATGCCTGCTGAATATCCTTATACAGTACGTGTGGTTTCAGATATCCTGGAATCAAATGGTTCTTCTTCTATGGCAACAGTTTGTGCCGGTTCTCTGGCGCTGATGGATGCAGGTGTTCCTGTACCTAAGCACGTGAGCGGTGTGGCAATGGGCCTGGTTGCGGAAAATGGCAAATTCGCTGTACTTACCGATATTCTTGGAGACGAAGATCACCTTGGTGATATGGACTTCAAGGTAACAGGTACCCGTGATGGTATCTGCGGTATTCAGATGGATATTAAATGTGACGGATTGAGCATGGACATTATGTTCCAGGCGCTGGAGCAAGCACAACGCGGACGTTTACACATCCTCGATGCTATGTACAGCTGCACACCTCAGCCTCGCGAAGAACTGAAACCTCAGGCTCCACGCATTGAGCAACTGGTTATTGACCGCGAATTCATTGGTGCTATTATAGGACCAGGTGGTAAGGTAATTCAGGAAATGCAGCGTGAAACTGAAACCAAGATCAATATCGAAGAAGTAGGCCAGGAAGGTATTATCAAGATATTCTCTTCTAACAAGGAAAATATCGATAAGGCCAAGGCATGGATCAGAAGTATTGTTGCCATCCCTGAAATAGGTGAAACCTATGAAGGAACTGTGAAGAGTATTGTTCCTTTCGGTGCATTCATTGAATTCATGCCGGGCAAACAAGGCTTGTTGCATATCTCTGAAGTAAGCTGGAAACGTCTTGATACACTTGACGGTGTACTTTCAGAAGGTGATAAACTGAAAATAAAGCTGGTTGGTACTGATCCTAAGACTGGTAAATTGCGCCTGAGTCGTAAAGTGCTTATGCCAAAGCCAGATGGCTATGTTGAGCCGGCCCCACGCGAAGAGCGCGGTGACAGGGGAGATCGCGGAGATCGTGGTGACAGACCAAGGGGTGACAGGCCCGGTGGTAACCGTAGCGACAGGAATGATCGCCCACGTGGTGACAGGCCTCAAGGTGACCGTCCCCGCCCACAAGGCGATCGTCCTCCCCGCCCAGAGCATAACCATAATAAAGAAGAAGCTGCACCCCAGCCAGCACCACAAGCCAATAGCGGTGATGATGCTGACATGATGCTCTAAAATTTAATCGAAATAATAGTTGACAGCCTGCTCTAACGAGTGGGCTGTTTTATTTTGGGTCAAGAAGAGGGTGGTATATGTACTTGCTTCTAATAGTGCATTAGAATTTCAGCTCTTTATCAGCCTTCGCCGCGTTGCGCAGGCCAGTTGTAGTAAGTGATTTTTCAGAAGTCTTATTTTGTTCAGACATGGTCTTTAATACAACAAGTATCACCTGTTTTTGGGGCGGGTTTAATTGGTTGAGGTGGTAGGCAATTTGGTCGTCGAGTAATTTTGATTCGGGCATAGTAAGGAAATTTTCGAGCATTAAATATAGTAAAATTTGCTTTGCCAGTAGAATTTGTTTTATGGTATAGGGGAAGGAATTTACCATATGCCTCACCCTTTCAATCATGAAATTGTACCGAAAGTAAAATAAAAAAATGGCTACTCCCTTTAAATTGGAATAGCCACGTAGTTCATTTTATATTCAAAGCACAAGTGGAATTACTTGTAGCTTCAGCCTACTTTTTCTTTTTCATGTCTTTTTTAGGATCTGGTTTCGGCATCAGAACATCGTATGCAAAGGCTGTATCGGCCTCAGGTGCATCACCCTTTAGATTCAGCTCTGTAGTCCCGGTTTTAGTTGTAATGCCCGTTACCAACGTAAATTTTCTTGAAGGGTAAACAACTTTTACAAAATAAGGACCAGGTACAAATCCATTAGTTTCAAAATGGCCGGTAGAATCTGTATTACCAGAAGCTATTATTGAAGAATCCATTTTGTATACGAACGCCTCTACTCCCTTAATTGGTTT
>CANCOG010000146.1 GCA_947379685.1 Flavipsychrobacter stenotrophus
CCGCTGGTGGTTAATGTTGTATTGGCGCCCTGGCAAACTGTGCCGGAACCAGAAAGTGTACCTGCATTTGGTGCAGGGCTAATGGTTACGTTACGTGTTGCGAAATCAGTATTACATGTTCCCGATACTATATAAGATATAGTAGCAGATCCTGCTGAAGCACCATAGACTACACCGCTGCCGTCAACAGAAGCTACAGAACTATTGCTGCTGCTCCATGAACCGCCTGTACCGGTTGTAGAATATGTAGCGTTTGCTCCTTCACATATTGGTGAAGTACCGCTGGCAGTACCTGCGTCTGAAAGTGGGGTTACAGTCATTGCGTATGTAGTAACATCTGTACCACATGAAGTCGTTACAGAATACGAAATAGTAAATGAACCAGCAGCAACACCGTGTACAACACCACCTGAGCTAACAGTTGCTGTCCCGGTTGCTGATGAGCTCCATGTGCCACCTGTACCTGAAGTAGAAAGTGTAGTATTAGCTGCCTGGCAAACTGTAGTTGAACCGCTGATGGTACCAGCGCTTGGCGTGGTATTGACGGTAACATTTTGTGTTGCAGTACTCGTACCGCACGTGCCGCTTACCGAATAGGTAATAGTTGCGCTACCCGAAGCAACACCGGTTACAGACCCGGTACTGCTGTTTACCGAGGCAATTGAGGAGTTACTGGTAGTCCAGCTGCCACCGCCGGTACCGCTCGAGGTATAGGTTGCCGAAGCTCCCGTACATAAAAGCGATGTCCCGCTAACCGTTCCAGCGCCTGATGACGCATTTATCGTAACTGTTGTTGTTGCTGTTGCCGACCCACAGCTATTTGTTGCTATATATGATATTGTAGCACTACCTGCCGAGACGCCCGTAACGGCCCCCGATGAAGAATTGACTGTAGCAACACCCGAGTTGGAGGAACTCCAGGTTCCGCCCGTGGTTCCACTGCTGGCTAAGGTATTGGATGCCCCGACGCACATAGTTGTCGTGCCTGTAATGGTACCCCCTGAGGCTGAGGCGACTATCGTTATATTTCGTCGGGAAAAGAAACTGCCGCAACCGTTTGGAGCTGTGGTATAAGTTATATTTACTGTACCGGCTGATACACCGGTAATAATCCCTGTTTGTGCGGTAACAGAAGCAATAGAAGAGTTCTGTGTAGTCCAGGTATGCCCATATGAAGTGCCAAGGTACCTCGGAATCCCGTTGGTAACACTGTTTGAAGAACCATTAAAAGTCGCACCGGTACAAATTACAGTACCTCTGGCTGGAGTAATAGAGCTTCCTGTATCAGAAAAAGGGCGGATATACACATTTTTAGTAGCAGACGTTGTTCCACAACTCACTGTTGACGCCGTATAGCTGATGATCGTAGTACCGCCCAGGGGCATAGTTGAACTGCTGTAAACACCTGTAACCCTACCCGCAAAGCCACCGCCACCGTTGTCAACAGTAGCAATGGAAGAATTGGCTGAGCTCCATACGCCACCGCTACCGGTAGTAGCGAAATCACAAAATGCCGTTGCACAAACGCTGTCTGAATTTGGGCCACCACCGGCGGTAGTAACCGAGAGAGTACCCGGGTTAGGGGCGGCTGCAACTGTAATATTTATAGTCGTTGATGCAGTCGCACCACCATTGCTCACTTGAATAGTAAAGGCATCGGTACCGGTATAACCTGCAGTAGGTGTGTAAGTACAACCTGAAGGAGTAACAGAACCACCAGTAGAAGAAGCAGTAGCGGAAAAACCACCCAATGAACCATGGGTAGGGCCGGAAATGATAGACCATGTCTCTGTAACTGAACCCGCCGAAGCGGCGTCGGTAATAGTAAGGTTACTGTTGATGCTGTTTGCACTGGAGCTTTGGCATACTGTACTTGTAGTAGCGCCGGTAAATGACGGTGTAGTGCCGAAAGTAAAGTTACCAGTTGGGATGAATACCCAACTTGCACCGGTAGTTACCGTCCAGTTCCCCCTGTTCATTACCGCGTTCCTGATAGCGGTAACTGAAGCGCCGCTTCTTGCACCGTTATAATATCCGGCAGTCGCATTGCCCGCAACGAAAATAGTATCCGTAACATCGGAAGGGCAATAAGTAGTACGGCTAGGCGAACCGCCCGATGTTAAAAATGTAGTATAACCGCTTGTGGTACCCTGGTATGCCAGAAGCGAAACAGCCGTACCCCTAAACGTTATGGTACCGGAAGAGTTGGAATAATCCTGCCCGGTTCCATTACCATCGCCGCTGGGGCTATAATAAACGAATACTTTACCTGCAGTTGTATTATTGGAATAACTACCAGTCGCAGCCCCGGTTCCGGCCACATTTGCGATAGACCCAATATCTACAGAAGGGCTAGTGGTACCCGAAATGGACACATTAACTACCTGACCTGCCGAGTAAGATGTTCCTGCAGTCCATTTACATACGCCACTCGCCGTGATAACATTATTAGTACTGGTAGACGAGGAAGCGCTAAGGAATGCATTGCCGGTAAATTTAAATACCGTACCTGAAGTAATGTTTTTCAACAGTAAAAACTGGAAAGTTTTGATAGTTGAAAGGGGATTGGAATTAAACCCGGTGCAGATCACATCTCCGGCTGCTAACGCGGTTTGGGCCTTGGCGGGCTGCCAGCAGGCAAGCAAAAAAAGACATGCTAGTGTCATTCGCATGGCTTTTTGCCACACAATGTGTAGGTGTTTTTTCATAAGATGTTATTTAAAAATGTAAAAAATAGAAAATGGTATTTTAGATATTCCTGGTCGCAATGACAAAATAAAACAAGGTGTGGCACGAAGTTAATGACTGTCGTCGTCAAATAATGTGGATAACTTGTTATTAAGTCGTTATCTTTTCGGCTGCAAACATTAAAACAGACACATTATCCATAATTTATAAAGTAATTTTTTTTTTCGCTATTTCGACATTATAAAGCAAAAAATGATTAAATGTAATATTTTTATGCCTTTCGGAGCGCTGCGCATATCACCCGGTAAGCACCCACTATGCATATCAAATAATAGTTTTATGCTTCGCATGCTAGTTGTTTGATAAGTGTACGGTTTTTTTGTTGCCTATGTTCAAATAAATTTGTCCGTTGCTAACCTGCATTATTCATAAAGTTGTTTGCTATGGTTCGAAATATTTCAAAGCCCTTGTCTGGCTTGCGTTGTAGCCTGTTCGTTTACTTTTGAATAACCTGTCGCAATGAAAAATTTCATCGGCCAGAACGACCCCTTTCCTTGTAAAGGGTGAAATGTTTTTCCATCATGTTATTAATTGATATTGAGCACATAACGTAACATATCCTGTCACCCTTTAGGGACGGGGTGAAATAGGTGAGCAATAATTTATAAATAATGCAGGTTCAATCTCTTCTATTATTTTTTTATCAAAAAGAGCCATAAAACAGGGGAAATTATGCATCTATGTATTTTTGTTGTATTTTTCCCTGCTTTTTGCTTTTCCGTATAAACCATGTTACGGAACAGGCATGGCTTGTTATCCTTTTAATCAGAGAATTTATGACACCCGTAAGTATAAAAAAGATGCTGTTGCTAGCTCAGCGGTTCGCTGTTCTGCCGGCAGCCTTGCTCCTTTCCACCTCCCTTCGGGCACAAGAGCCTGACACCGCAGTTTTGAACAGAGCTATGGTAAAGTACGCCAACCAAAATTCAGTGATCCTCAATTATGAGCGGAAACTGGTGCTGAAATTTGAAGATGGTGAACTGATGGCAGAGTCAAAAACAAAAATTGAAAGGCTTTTGGTGGCTGATCTATCTCCGTCAACCAGTAATCAGGATTATGTGTATGATGGCTATATGGCCAGTCTTTCACAGCTCGATGCATCGGCCTATATTCCCCAAAAAACAGGTGGTTTTAAACAAACCAAGAAATATGCAACTTATGTAACAGGTGCAGGCGATGGAATTTCTGATGCAAAATACCTGGTAACTTCTTTTACAGGACTAACAAAAGGATCTTTTATCAGGGTTACTGCCAGCCAGGACCATCCTGAACTTACCTATTTGCCATTATATACTCCTTATAATAACTATCCGGTCGCTCATTCTGTTTTTGAAGTGGTAGTACCTACCTGGGTTGACATAAAGTTCGTCGTAAAGGGAGAAAATACCAATTTGATCAAGCAGACCCGCGAAGAAAAGAATGGTAATATTATTTACAGGTTTATTTCCGACAATGTACCGGTTGGGAAACATTTCAATAATGTGCCGAGCTCTTTATACACTGTTCCTGTAGTAATAAGTTATATTTCTTCTTATCGTTTGCCGGGTACCACCAAGGACTCACTCATGCTGAGTGATCCGGAGCACCTCAATAGAAAGGAATATAAGTTTATCAGAGGCATCAACGTAAAACAAGATACAAATATCAGTAAACTGGTTGCCCAGATCACCAAGGGTGACGTTACAAAACGTGCAAAAGCCGAACACTTATACAACTGGGTGCAAAAAAATATTCATTATGTAGGTTTTGAAGCTGGATTGGGCGGCTGGGTGCCACGTGAAGCAGATACTGTATTAAAGAAAAAATACGGTGATTGTAAGGATATGTCCAGTTTGCTGATGCAAATGGGCCGCATGGCAGGATTGGAAACTTATTTTGCGTCTATTGGTACTACGATCATCCCTTTTAATTTTGAAGAAACACCAATACCAGGTATATGTAATCACATGATTTGCGCTTTGAAGCTGGACAATGAATGGATATTTATGGACGGGACCCATCCTAACCTGCCATTCGGTGCAAACAGGGACGACATACAGGGTAAAGAGGCATTTATTGCCATGGACGACAACCATCATAAAATAGTAACGATACCAACTCAGCCGGCAGAACAGAATGTGACCATAGATAGTACGTTCATTCATATATCCGACCGCAATGATGGTAATTTGGAAGGCCGGGTTAGCCAGCACCTGAAAGGATATGCTGCCTGGAACCTGGGCTATAGCTTCTATTATTTGACTAAGGATAAGGAAGAAAGAGAAAAAGTGGTTAACAAACTAACCATGAGGGGTTCGAACAAGTATGAGCTGGATAGCTATAACCTGAACATCAGCGATACCGGTAGTAAATCCATTACAATGAACGCTAAATTCAATATTGAAGGTGGCGTAGGCAAATTGGGTAAAGATTATATTGTAAATATGAATCTCCTCCATCATTTTGAGGATGATTATATAGATACCACAGAAAGAAAAGCTGCATGGTACCATGAATATAAGTATATACAGAAGGAAGTGGTAGTATTTGAAATTCCTCAAGGCTGCAAGGTTACTTACCTGCCGAAAAATGCTACAGGCAAATTGAATGACCTGTGGAACTATTCTATCACCTACAAGAACGACGGTAAGAAAATTACGCTCATAAAGGAATATAAGTTAAATACCATTGCAGTTGGACGCAGCATGTTTGCAGAAAACAACAAGGCCATTCAGGAACTGGAAAAGCAATATAAAGAATCAGTTGTGCTCACTGCAAAATAAAAACAGAACAATGAAAAAAAGGACCATATTCATATTTTCAATGCTGGTTGCCTCGATTGCCGCTTCAGCACAACAGGAAAAACCACCTGTATTTCCAGAATGGGATGCCAAACCGCACATGCATGCAGTGCCTCCGGAATACATGAATGAACATGCTATTAAAATACTGGAGAGCGGGAAACATGATTTCATGTTCGATGGCTCCGGTGTTACAGAATACAGTGTTTATCACCGCATTATAAAGGTTCTTGACCGTACCGGAATTGAGCAGTTTAGCCAGGTTGATGTGCCTTACAGGCAAAACTTCAGCAGGATCGATTCCATAAAGGCCAGAACTATATTGCCGGACGGAACGGTGCGCAACATGGAATACAAAATGTTATGGGGTAATAGCCGTGAACTGTTTTTTGTACTCGATGGACTGGAGAAAAACGCGGAAATCGAAATAATGGTGAAGTACAAGGCATTGCCTTCTTTCTTCGGCAGCTACCAGTTTCAATCTACCATTCCTGTATTGAATACCTTTTTCGAATTGAATTTCCCTAAGGAAATGAGTTTCAATCTGAAGGGCTACCATGGTTTCCCTGCAGGCAGCGAGCAGCTGGTTCATGGGCACAAGCAGGTTAAGATATATGTGCCAAACATTCCGGCACTTGAAAAGCAACCATACAGCTTTTATAACTTGTACCTCATGCGTCTGGAATATGGCCTTGACCACTTTACGACAAGGGGAGGCTACATCAGCGGCGATAAACTTGGCTGGGACCAGTTAGCTAACCGTATTTATAAAGATTTTTACACAACTAAGAGGTCGGACAGTGCCGATGCAGGTGGACTTTATGGGTTCATACCAATGGACCATTACAACCGCAGCAAGGCAGACAATAATGCCATAAGTAAATTCCTGACTTCCATAGGCATAAATGGCGGAGAAACCGAAATTCAGAAAATAAAGATGATTGAAGAAGGTATTAAAACAAATATTGTTCAGTATCCTGAACTGGCCGGTCGCCATGAGGGTAATCTGGATACTATTTTGTTTAATAAAACTGCTTCAGAAAAAGGGATCATCAGGTTATTCTGCGCTTGTTTCAAGGCTACAGGAATTAAACACGAACTTGGAGTAACCAGCGACAGGACCGAGCACCTGATGGATCCAAAATTCATCAACTGGGCACCGCTAAACGACTATGTATTTTACTTCCCGACATTTGATAAATACATGGCACCCAATGAAGAGTTTTCCCGGTACCCGGAAATTCCTGCTACCATGATCAACAACAAGGGTGTTTTTTGCAGAACTAACCCTGAAAGCGAATTTAACGTAGGTAAGGAAGTCACAGAAGCCGAAGCAGTTGTAAGAACCATAAGTGCACCAAACGTAGCCGCGACGCACAACCACCTGGATATCAATATTAACCTCGACAAGGAGTTTGACCCAACAGTAAATCTTTCCTATGCCTACAGTGGTTACAGTGCCGAAGCTCATAGGAAGGAGCTGGCATTGTTGCCAAAAGAAAAAAGAAGAGAAATGGTAGAGGGAATGATAGGTATATTGGATAAACCCGAGCATCTGATCAGTTATTCTTTCGAGAACGAGAATTTTAATAGTGTTTATGCACATAAGCCGCTCCTGTTAAAGGCAGCTGTAAAAGCGCCTCAACTTGTTGGCAAAGCAGGTGCCAGGTATATTATTAGAATTGGTGAAGCTATTGGTGAGCAGCCTGAACTGTATAAAAAGGACGAACGCATTCTGCCCGTGGACCTTGCATATCCGAGCACAAATACCCGCACCATTACCATGAATATCCCTGAAGGTGCCAAAGTATTGAATGCCCAGTCGCTTAAAATGCACGTAGAGCATACCGAAAAAGACAATGCAAACGTAACCGCATATTTCAATTCTGATTACAAATTGACCGATAATAAGCTGGTTGTTACCATAACTGAAGTATTTATGCAAATGCACTACCCGGTTAGTGAGTTTGAAAACTTTAAGAAAGTAGTTAATGCAGCTGCTGATTTCGATAAGATTGGCATTTTAGTGGAAATGGGCAAACCAAAACCAGTGAAAAAAGCTAAGGTGAAAACGGTGGCTGCAGCTAAACCGGTGAAGCACGCTTAATCGGTTGCATTCCAAACCTTGGCATAGACGTTGTTAAAATAACACCAAAGCAATAGCGCAGACCTTAGCACACCCTTTGTCCTTTATGAAGGAGGGCGGGGGTGAGGGTGAACCTTGGACACTTACGGAATGAGCGCAAATCAATTTGTTCAGGTTGTAACAATGTTATAACTTTGTATAATGAAAATGGCAATCAGAAATATTGGGAATTCCAAGGGTATTTTGATACCTAAGAGTTTTCTGGTGCAATGTAATATTGAGACTGAGGTAACTATGCACATACAGGGGGGCAATATTATTATTGCGGCAGCAAAACCGGAGACCAAAAGAGTTGGCTGGGAGATGGCTTTCAGGGAGATGGCAGAAAACGGTGACGACAATTTGGCGATGCCTGATGTTTTTAATGAGGAGCATGACGCTGACTGGGTATGGTAATAAATCAGTATTCAATTTATTGGATAAACCTTGATCCGGTTATTGGCAGTGAGGTGAGTAAAACCCGCCCATGTGTTGTCATTTCGCCAGATGAAATGAACAAATTCCTGCGAACGGTGATCATTGCACCGCTCACCCATACGCTAAAACCGTATCCCAGCAGAGTTAAATGTGATATAAACGGTGACGAAAGTATGATAATGCTGGATCAGTTGAAAACAGTAGATAAAAGCCGGTTGATTAGCTTTTTCGCCAGGCTAAATACAACAGAATCTGATGCAATAAAAACTGTTATCAACGAAATGTTGTGTTAATGGGCTACAGTGCTCGCGGTAGGTTTTATGTCTGTAAGTGAAAACCATCATGAAATATTTCATATCCCCTAATTCAATACCTGTGTGACCCCTGTAATTTTAACTTTAAACTTTTGTCATTTGCCTATGTAAAGCGTAGGTTTGTTATTGATGTGTATTTCATGCAATTAAAGAGGTTTATATTATTACTGTTAAGCATATTGTGGGCTTGGGGGGCATCGGCGCAGGAAAAGGGCGGGCTTACCCAGTCGCGCATTCTTGTGTTGCTCGATGAGTCATCGAGTATGTTGCAGCAATGGTCTGGTGGAAGACCAAAAATAAAAGTGGCTAATGAGATCATACTCAGGCTAATGGACAGTGTTTATTCGGTGAATGGACAGGTAGAGTTTTCGCTCAGGGCTTTTGGCCACCAGCACGAAGTCGGGGAGCATGATTGCACTGATACAAAGAACGAAGTACCCTTCAGTAAGTATAACAAGACCCAAATGGAGTTCAGGCTCGAAGACCTGAAACCACTCGGTGTAACGTCAATTGCGTACTCCCTCAGTGAAGCAGCCGATAAAGACCTGGTAGATGAAAACCATAATGCGTATAGTATTGTATTGGTGACCGATGGTGGCGAAAGCTGCGGTGGAGATATTTGCGCGGTGATGGCCAAGCTCATCAGGAACAAAGTCTATTTCAAGCCATATATTTTAAGCCTTGAAGACGTACCGGAACTAAAGAGCGAATATGCGTGTATGGGCGACTACCTCACCGTGACCAAGCCCAGCGATATTTCGAAAGCCGTAGGTGTAATCGTAGAGGCATTCCGGCCGATGCTGAAGTTGACCAAGCAGGAATACAAGGATATTCAGATAAAAGCACCAAGTGTCATGAAGGTTACGCTGCCCACTCCAAAACCCAAAAAGGACAGCGTAATTAAAGAAATACCTAAGCCAAAGCCGGTGGATACAGTTGCAGCACCGGTTAAAAAAGAGCCTGTTACTTCTCACATAGTAGTAGGCGAAGAAGTTAAAAAGGCTACTCCACTGAAAATGCAGCGCTTGTCAGGCCAACGGTTCAAAAAACTCAGTACACTTCCGGTAAGTGTGACCCGTCCGGGTCAGTTGGCTGTTTACTATCCTGAAATTAAAGTAATGGAACCCGACCCGGTACCAGTCAAACCTGCGGCAGCAAAGCTTTCGCTCGCAAAAGTTGCGCCTTTTAAGAAATTAAAGACAACGAAACCGGGGCCATATATCCCTTATGAAATGGCGGTATTCTTGCCAGATATTAAAGTTACCGAGCCTGAAATAGTAGCCGTACGTGCGCAACCTGCAAAAATGACTGCCATTAGCATTAGGGGGTTGAAGAAATTAAAAACAACCAAGCCGGGCCCATATGAGCCTTACGCAATACCCGTTTTCCTGCCAGAAATTAAAGTAATGGAGCCGGAAGTTGTCTTAGTGAAAGCAGCTCCTGCTAAACTCACAGCGATAGCGGTGCGCCCCCTGAAGAAGTTGAAGACGCAAAAACCAGAGCCTTTTACCCCTCCTGCTATGGCTGTTTTCTATCCCGAGATCAAGGTAGATATTCCGGAAGTTAAGCCTGAAAAGCCGGCGGCGGCAAAACTAACTGCGTTAAAGCTGTCACCCTTCAAAAAAATGAAGGTAACTAAGCCCGGAATTTACGTACCGCAAGATATTCCTGTTTTCCTAGCTGATATTAGGGTGAGCATTCCTGAAGTAGCACCGCCACCACCAAAGCGTGTAGTGGAGCGTTTTACCAAATTGAAACCACCTGCTTTCAAGATGCATCTGCTGTACAGCAGTACGTTCTTTGATAAGGATACAACCCGCATGAAGCTGCTCAAAATAC
>CANCOG010000147.1 GCA_947379685.1 Flavipsychrobacter stenotrophus
GAATGAAACAGCCAGCATCATCAATAACATTACCGAACGCAGCCTGGTTTTGCTCGATGAAATTGGCAGGGGAACAAGTACCTATGATGGTATTTCCATAGCCTGGAGTATTGTAGAACATTTGCACAACAGCGCCGCGAAACCAAAGACATTGTTTGCTACGCATTACCACGAACTTAACGAACTGGAACACCAGCTTCCAAGAGTGAAGAACTACCATATCACACACAAGGAGACGGGGAATAAAGTTATTTTCCTGAGAAAAATGGCACCCGGTGGTAGCCGTCACTCCTTTGGTATACAAGTGGCCCGAATGGCCGGAATGCCAGTAAAATTACTGGACCGCGCCGATCAGATCCTCACCCTGCTGGAAGAAAAACATGCGAATACGGGTGGAGAAACATTGCAGAAAGTAAAGTCTATAAAGGCTGCACCACAGTATCAGCTCAATATCTTTGATGGTGTTACTGAAGATCTCCGCCGCATACAACAAATACTGGAAGCGACCGATATCAATACACTTACACCGGTAGAAGCGCTCATGAAACTGAACGAGCTAAAAGGGATGGTGAAAGTGTATCAGAAGTAGCGTATTTTCTTGTGAATTATCCTGTTACAAGCGTTTTGTATTAGTGGCTTGCATTAATGGTTGCCAAAATGTCTATTTTACCAGGGCATTTTCCAATGCAACAACTTCATCAATAACATTAAAACCATATAAATCGAGGAAACAACAACACCAATGATTGCGCAAATTTTTCCTGCATTCAAATTCTTATAAGAAGATATGGAGTAGTAGTACGGGTTTCGCTCAAACAACCGTGTATCCTTTCCCGCCAGAACGAGGGCAATAATACCGCAAACCAATCCGGCAATACCAAAACAAAAACAACCTACTATAGATAGAATGCCGAGTACCAGCGTGTTAGTTGCATTTGGCAGGGGGCGGTCGGAGGGGACGTGAGGCGTATTGTGCATAGTTGATCGATTAAGGTTTACATTGGACGGGCACAGTTATTGTGTAAACTTAAAAGGAAATTCCTGTAATAACAAAAGCTTGTTTAAAATGCAGGTGCGTTTTAAAATGAATACAGGGCAATAGCTGAAGCCATTGCCCTGTATTTAATAATTTCCTTTACAAATCACTACTTCAACCCCAATTCTTTCATCTGCGCCTCATCAATCGCTGAAGGTGCATCCAACATCACATCGCGGCCGGAATTATTTTTAGGGAAGGCGATGAAGTCGCGTATGGTTTCCTGTCCACCTAACAGCGCACAAAGCCTGTCAAAACCGAAAGCAATACCGCCGTGTGGTGGTGCGCCATATTCAAATGCGCCCATCAGGAAACCGAATTTCTCCTGAGCTTCCTCCTTGCTCATGCCCAGTGCTGCGAACATTTTCTCCTGCAGATCGCGCTGGAAAATACGAATAGAGCCGCCACCAATTTCCGTCCCGTTCAGCACAATATCATAAGCATTGGCCTTTATCTCGCCATACCTGCTCAGGTCATTCATCAGTTCAATATGATCTGGTTTAGGTGCAGTAAACGGATGATGCCGTGCCACCCAGCGGTTGGCTTCTTCATCCAGTTCAAACAAAGGAAAATCGATCACCCAAAGTGGTTTGTAAATGCTGTGATCCCGAAATCCCAGACGGTTACCCATCTCCAGGCGCAATTCACTCATGGCCTTACGGGTGCGTGTTTCCGCACCGGCCAGTATCAATATAATATGCCCTGTAGTTGCCTGGCAATATTCAGCTATGCTTTCTAGTTGGTCGGCAGTAAAGAATTTGTCTATACTGCTCTTAAAAGTACCGTCCGTATTGCATTTAATGTTGACTACCCCGCTCATGCCTATCTGGGGGCGCTTTACCCATTCTGTAAGCTCATCTATCTGCTTACGGGTATATTCACTCCCGCCGGGAACAGAAATAGCCACGATTGTTTCGGCATCATCAAACACCTTGAAACTACCACTGCCAACCGTTTCGCAATACACCTTACCCAGCGACTTCAGGTTCTGGATCTTCATCTCGAACCGGATGTCGGGCTTATCGTTACCATAATGCCACATGGCATCATCGAAAGTCATACGCGGGAAGGCCTCAGTCATTTCCACACCCTTTACATCTTTAAATACATGCTTAAAAAGCCCTTCAAAGGTGTTCAGGATATCTTCCTGTTCTACAAACGCCATTTCACAGTCGACCTGGGTAAACTCTGGCTGACGGTCGGCTCGAAGGTCCTCGTCTCGGAAACATTTTACTACCTGATAGTAACGGTCGTAACCGCTTACCATCAGCAATTGTTTAAATGTTTGCGGACTTTGCGGCAGGGCATAAAACTGGCCCTGGTTCATACGGGAAGGCACCACGAAGTCACGGGCACCCTCGGGTGTAGATTTAATGAGAAATGGTGTTTCTATATCCCAGAAACCCAGTGTATCGAGGTAATTTCTTACAGAGCGGTTTACTTTGTAACGCAATTCCAGGTTTCGCCTGAGCGTAGGCCTGCGGAGGTCGAGGTAACGGTACTTCATACGCAACTCGTCGCCGCCATCGGTGTTTTCCTCAATGGTGAATGGCGGTACGGCCGAGGCATTCAATATCTTAAACGAAGTGATCTCCACTTCAATATCTCCCGTAGGTATTTTATTATTCTTGCTGGTGCGCTCCACAACCTTACCTACCGCCTGTATTACGAACTCACGGCCAATAGGGGTTGCATCGAGCTGGCAATTGAGCTGCTCATTAAAGTATAACTGGGTAATGCCATAGCGATCGCGCAGATCGGTAAAAGTGATACTGCCAAATTTCCTTACGGTCTGCACCCAGCCAGCCAGCGTAACCTCTTCACCAACATGTTGCATGCGCAACTCACCACAGTTTTTAGTACGATACATATTCTTAAGTTGAAAAACGCTGCAAGATAATCTAAATGGCTTAATCTCTCTGAATGGCTCAATTGCTAAATGGCTAATTGCTCAATGGCCCACCTCTCCGAATGGCTCGATTACCGAATGGCTTAATTGCTTGATGACAATATGAACAACCTGACTAACCTTCTTTGCGTCTCCTTCAAAAGATAGAATGACTATTGACTGCATAAAATGCGAATTGCGCCTTAGCCTGTATTATTCATAAACTGCGGTCAATGAAGATAAAAGCATATGCTGGCGCAGCATACTTTCATGGTATTGGGTTTTCGGTCTTGAAAATTATTGTTGATCAGCTCTAACAGTAGCCCCGGCCTTCAGGCCGGGTATCGTGCCCACCAGACACGGCTTTAGCCAAAATATGAAGCTGATTTGGCTAAAGCCTGTTAGCTCTGCTTTTACCCCCGACTTAAAAGCCGTGGCAACTGAAAGGGTTGAATCTGATTTAATGGATAATACGGGATTGCACCCTTGCGGGAAACCTTAAATTTGTGGTATTGGTTTTTGCTGCAAGAACTGTACTTTTAAGCATGATGTCCCGGATAGCTACCACATTTATAGTCATGCTGCTCATATCCTGCAAAACTACTCAACATGCTGGCAGCAGTTCTGCCAGTGCACCCACTACGGCTGCACCCATGACCTGTAGCTTTGAAGGACAGGTAGTAAGCATTATACCCAGCCCTTCCACCGACAGCATATGTGCAAAATTCGGTTGCAGAGCTTGGGTAAAAATAGTCTCGGTTGCGGCCTGCGGCTCTTCTGTTTCTGCCCCAATGAATGCTGGCGACACATTGAACATAGGCTTTGCATATACCCTCTCCAATAATACCCAGGCGCTACCCAATGCACAAGCCCACTACCCCGGCCTGAAACCCGGCCAACACTTTACCGCAACTGCCGAACAACGCATGAGGCCCGGTAGTAATGGGGAATTTATTGTTTATGGGTATGAGGTGGTAAAGGGAAAATAAAACAATAACGGGCTAATTCCCCCAGGCGCAACACACGAAAAAGCCAGAAAATGAAATATATTTTACAACCAATTTGATTTCAGTAACTTTAACTTAAAAAATTGATATCTGTAAAGCTGGACCTTCCATCGCTAAAATCTTCCACTATGAAACCTTTAATTCTCCTCCTCACCTGCCTGCTTTTTTTAAGCTGCCATAAAAAATCTTCGCCACCTCTGTCGGGTATAATCAACACAGTTGCGGGTGGTGGCAAATTAATTACGAATATTAATGGCACCCGAGCTACTTCCTGCGCATTAAGTGGTGATGGAATAGCTACCGATAATAAGGGAAATTTCTACTTTATTAACGAACGGGAGTTATTTAAGGTCAATCCATCGGGAATAATATACAGTATAGCGGGCCGAAGTGATTCTGAAGGGTATGCCGGCGATCGTGGCCCTGCAACTAATGCTATTTTTAAATACGCGAGTAAAATAGCTGTAGATGGTGCGGGGAATATTTATATTGCTGATGGCGGTAATAACCGGATCCGGAAAATAGACAATTCCGGTATTATTTATACAATTGCGGGAGTTGGAGCACCTGGCTATACCGGAGACGGAGGACCCGCAACGACCGCTTGCATCGACGACCCATCGGGTGTTGCAGTGGACGATTACGGCAATGTTTTTATTACTGAGTTTAGAAATAATTGTGTCCGTAAAATTGATGCATCAGGTATGATCAGTACGCTTGCTGGTAATGGAACCGGCGCCTTTAGCGGCGATGGTGGCCCGGCTAGTAATGCGCAACTTTGGTGTCCTGCAGGAATTGCAGTTGATAAGAATGGCAATGTTTATATATGCGATGCCGGTAACTCACGTTTCCGCAAAATTGATGTAGGGGGGACAATTAGTAGTATCGTTGGTGGCAATGTGACCTACAGTTACCAGGACGGGCTCCCGGCAACACGTGTTTCGATAAACCCATCCCCGTATGGCGGTGTTTGTGTTGATGCCGAGGGAAACGTGTACTTAGTAGACGCAGGCACAATGCACATTAGAAAGGTCAACCATGCTGGCATTATCACTAATTTTGCTGGCAACGGATACAAAGAGATGTATGGTAACCGTATCATGGGGGGCGGATTCAGTGGCGATGGGGGGCCTGCCACTAATGCCGAACTGGACTATATCTATGATGTTGCCGTGGATGCTACAGGAAACGTATATATAGCCGACTATGGCAATAACAGGGTGAGAAAGGTAAATAAATGAACAATCCGTCCATATATTTTTCACCCTCAAAACACTCCAATTAAGTTTTTGCCAAGGTCCGCTAAAGGCCAATTATTACCCTGCTATTCATCCTCCTTATTGTCCGGCGTACGGGCGCGGCCTTCGGGGATATCCTCATCGGGTATCTGACTTTTTCTCAGAACGGTTTTGCTAGGCTTGCCGCCATCATCAACGGACTTTACTGAATCTTCTCCTGCACCGCAATCATCGAACCCTTCAGGGGCGCGGAAAGTGGCTGATTGCAGGATATTGATGTTTTTATCAGCATAGAGGCGTTTCATGAAGAATGCCCATATTGGCAGTGCTGCCGATGCTCCCTGTCCCAGTGCCTCGCTCCTGAACCTGAATTCGCGGTCGTCGCAACCCACCCAAACACCTGCCAGCAACTGTGGCGTGTACCCTATGAACCATGCATCTGCCTGGCCATTGGTAGTACCTGTTTTACCGGCAATATCATTCATTAACCCATAACGAAACTGCATACGGTGACCTGTACCGTTGGTAATTACGCCACGCATCATTTTCACCATTTTAAAGGCGGTGTTGGGGTTAATTACCTCTTTTTGTACCGGCGCAAAATTCTTGAGCAGCATGCCATTCTTGTCTTCTATACGCACCAGGAAGTACGGCTGTGTATTGGTGCCTGCACCGGGGAACATACTGTAGGCTCCCACCATTTCGTACAATGAAATATCAGATGCACCAATACCCACTGAAGGGAACTTATCCATCCTGCTCGTGATGCCGCATTTGTGGGCAAAATCGACAAACGCCTCAATACCCACCTGCCTGAGGATGTAGAGGGCGGCATTATTGATGGATAATGCCAGTGCATACTTCATGGTTACGTCGCCATAAGTGGCACCATCCATGTTGGCATCATAAGGTTTTGCCATTGTTGGAAACGGCTGTGGGGTTGTCTCCACCATGCCGCAGGGCGAAAAACCGTTGTCAACCGCAAAACAGTACAGCAGTGGTTTTATGGTAGACCCCACCTGGCGCTTTGTATTTACATTTACGTGATCATATTGAAAATAGGTATGGTCAATACCACCTACCCATGCCTTCACCTCTCCTGAAAACGGGTCCATTGCCATAAATCCGGACTGCAGGAAGGTCTTCATGTACTTAATAGAATCGATCGGGCTGATAGTAGTATCTTTAGAATGCACCTTGTTCCATGCAAACACGTGGGTCTTCACCGGGCGCTTCATTTCAGCCATCGCTTGCTTTTCGGTCATATTCATTTCCCGGAAAGCCTGATACCTGTCGCTAGCCTTAATGCTGGAGTTAAGGATATTTTGTATGTTCTTATTATCCTTTGTCCACAAAGAACCATCACGGTAGCCGCTTTGTGCCATGAACTGCTTTTGCAATTCTGTCAGGTGCTCCTGCATCGCTTCTTCAGCATAACGCTGCATGCGCACATCAATGGTCGTATAGATCTTAAGCCCGTCTTTATATAAGTCATATGCCGAACCATCCGGTTTCTTCAGTTCGCTGAGCACTTTCCTCACCTGCTGCTCCAGCACCTGCCGGAAGTAAGGTGCAATACCATCGTGATAATCGATCTTGTGGTAATTAAGCGGTGTCTCTTTTGACTTGAAGTCATTGGCCTGGGCCTCCGTTATGTAGCTGTACTTCACCATTTGATCGAGTACTGTATTACGTCGATCCTTAGCCCTTTTTGCGTGGCTGCGGGGATTGTAAATAGTATTGCCTTTCAGCATGCCTACCAATATTGCAGCTTCGTCTATATTTATTTTGTCTGGTGTTTTATTATAGAAGGTCAGCGACGCATTGCGGATGCCAAATACATTATCCCCAAAGGGCACTGTGTTCAGGTACAACGTAATAATTTCATTCTTGGTAAGGTTGCGCTCCAGCTTTACCGCTAGCACCCACTCCTTTAGCTTTACAAACGGGAGGGTTAGTACACTTTCGTTTCTTCTTGGGAAAAGGTTTTTTGCCAGCTGCTGTGTAATGGTAGAAGAACCACGCTTTTTATGCAGAAGCACATAAAACGGAATGGCAACGGTCGCAATAGGATCGATACCCGAGTGATCATAGAAACGCGCATCTTCGGTGGCGAGCAGCGCATTAATAATGTTTTGTGAAATATCCGTGAACTTGCAGTTAGACCTGTCCTGAACATAGTACCTGCCGAGTATTGTTCCATCAACTGCATATACATCGGAAGACAATGCACTTTGAGGGTTTTCCAATTCGGTCATTGATGGCATGTATCCCATCATCCCATGATCTATGGCCACGATCAGTAAGACAAATGATATTAGAAAAATGATAAACCCACGCCACAGCAGGCGCACAGAGCGCTTTGCACGGGTTTTGGGCTTTTTATTATCAGGTTGGTTTTTCTTTAAGTCGTTAGCCATAAAATATTAAATCGTAAGTCGTCAATCAAAAGTCGTCATTCTTATTTTAACCACCCTGATTTACCAAAGGGAACAAATTTACATTTCTTTTTCATCATCTTCGGGCATCGTGAAAAATGCTGCCATTCTAACCGGATTCATAAACCCGAATAAGCGGTCTTTAAACGCTGTCTTTGTACGGACAGTTGCCAGGAAAGGTTGTAAAAAGTCAATAACATATTGCTGTTCCCGCTCATTCAACTGCTGTTTTGCGTACTTTTTCTTGAGATAAATATTCATGAAACCAGTGAAGGAAGTGCCAAACTCAGGATCGATCAGCTGCTTTGCATATTGCATTGGTGTACGGGTCCCCCTACTAATGCCAATCATATGCAGGTAATAGGTAGCTGCACGATAGGCCCAGTAAGATTTATCTTTTGCCGCATCGGTATGTTTGAACTTGCTGATGAAGTACAATAGTAAAAACTCCGGCAGCATAAATAAGATCAGGATAAACCCAGCCAGCAAGCCTATACCCAGCCACAGCAGTTGTTTTGGGGAAACCTTTTTAGTCTCCGCTGACTGCAATTGCTTTTCCTTCGGTTTATCGGTGTCCTTTCGTTTTAGATATAACTCGTCCGTGGGCACGTGTGCCGGTAACCTCTTTATGAGCGAAGCAGCGTCTTCGCCGTCGGCAGCTTCCATTTTTTTAAGTGCCTCGGCATAAGAAACAGCAGTCCCCTCATCTCCAACATGAACATCTTTTAATGGAATGGTCATACTGTCCCGGAACACCACAGCTATTTTCATATCCATGGTCACACTCACTGGCGACTTCAGGTTATACTCCTTATCGTGATACACATAGTGCTTCACGGAAAGCTGCATCAGTTTCTTAACGGTATCGGTATTTTCAACTACACCTTCTGCGGCAAGCCAGGCCTTAGGGGGTTGCATGGGCGGGGTACCATCAGGTTGCGGGGTAGGCCTGTTTTCATCGGTATTGCCGACAGTATTGTCGAAATCGAGCCAGCCATAACCCGGGAAATAGACCTGAATCCAGGCATGGGCCTGATTGGCATAGTACCAGTACCAACCCTTGTTCTTATCACTCCTGTCCTCAGTAAGAAATCCTACCGCAATACGCGAAGGAATGCCCAGCGACCGCAGCATAAACAAACTCGCGCCGGCGAAGTACGCACAATACCCCTTATGGTTGTCATTAAGAAAGTACATAAGCTTGGAGGCATTGGGGATATCCGGCTCTCCGGGGTTGTCGGTATATTTATACAAGTGTTCCCCGTTCTCATTTTTCGACAGGAAGTAATTACGTATGGCAACTACTTTATCAACGGGCGTATGGGCAGTATCAGTTATTTTATGGGCCAGGTCGCTAATACCCTTAAACTTCTCGTTACCCGGCATGTAGGTATAATACTTGAAGAATTTTGCGTCAACACCCTTGTAATCCTTTACTTCCCTTAAAATCTTGAATCTGGATTCCTGGAATTTACGAATGACAGGTGTGTCCATATTATACACGAAGTAGGCGCTGTTCAGAGTAGATACATAGCTCTTGGTCCGGTAGGCAGACTTGAATTTTTCCCGGAAATCTTTCTCGACGGTAATGGGCTGGACAAAGTACCCCACATTCGGAGCGAGGTAAGTACTTGGTGAAAGTTTGCAATTATATATTTCAACATTCACCACCGACCTAGCCAGATCGCCCAGGCTGTTGTGCACCACCATTGTGTCCATCTTGGTACCGAAAAGTGGTATTTTCGATGGGTCAGGTTCAAAAAGATCATTGTAAGGTATGGTCTTATCTCGTTCGAATGTCTCGGTGAGTGTATCGAAACGGGTAAAATAAAATGCAGTGAGGTAGAGCGGATTAGGATAATCGGTACCCGGGAAATAGTTATCAATGTGGGCACAAAACAATAACTCCTTATCCCTACTCAGTGAAGAACTTAATTTGGTGTAATCATTCAGATCAAAGGTGCCGTCCTTGTTCTGCTTCATCATATTGTTCTTGCCATTCTTTCCGCCACCATAATTTGCCACAGTTTCCTTCACCTTGCCAAACATCAGCAACACTACCCCAAACATAATAAAGCACGCCAGCAACCCGAAAATAAGCAGGCGCCTCACCAGGAACCACCAGAATCGTTTTGACTTATCTTTATAATTATAGATCTGTTCTGCGGTAAAAATATTGTAGACCACATAAAGGACCACAGGAACAAATGCGGTAAGAAATGTTTGCACCGAGTCGATTTTAGCCGTTGCGATCATTGCTACACATGCAGTGAGAAAAGCAACCGATATCAGCACAGCAAAATACCGCAGCCGGATATAACCCCAGCCTATGAACCAACCTACGCACAATAGAACGGCAAATGCCTGGAACCGCCGGGCAATAAAAAAAGCATCGAACTCGCCACTGGCGTAGTTGTCAATCCCCTTATACACAGCAAAGAAACCAAAGATCAACAATGCGAAGGTGGGTAGGAAACGAACCCTGAATGAATAAAGCAAGGCCGCTATACCCATACCCGCCGCCAGATAAAGCGTGTGGAGTACAGCCTCATTCTGCAACAAAACATAACGAACATTAATGCTATACAACAGAAAATACCCGATCGCGGCCGTAG